>JAESTF010000261.1 GCA_016763795.1 Flavobacteriales bacterium | reverse complement strand
TTCAAGAAAAATCGCACACACACAAAGAGAGTATTAAATAAATATTTCAATATAGGTTTATTGTAAATGGTCATTTTACTTTATAAGAAGTCTATTAATGTATTTATCATAACCGTTATCATTCTCTATTTCAATAGGCTTGTACGTTTCTACTCCTACTTCATTAATAGAATACTGAATCTGTAATATTAATCTTTTACCTTCTTTTGGTAACAATCCTTTATGTATTCCATAAGTGTTCACAAAGTATGCCTCTCCTTTTTTACCGATAACATGATTGATCTTATCTTTTCCATAGAAGTTTACAATTTCATCATCAGTAAAGCGTCTAATCTTTTTAAAATTATCATCGTAAGCGGAAGTTTCTACATAAACATGAGGTCCGTTATTGATACCTACATCTGTTAAATAAATAAAAAACTTTATAAACTTATAATCATCTACATCCCTATGAAAAAGCTGTGCATGTTGTGCACTTCGCCTTCCTCCAACAGACCACCAAGCATTAACGTTACTAATTGTTGGTTTACCGTAAAGAAATTTTTGAACGAAAGAAAGGATTTTAGGATCATTTGCAATATCCATCACTTCTTTTATAGAAACAATATCTTCTCTTCTATAGTTTGCTACTTGTGTTTCTTTAGGAATCAAATTACTTGAGAAGCTTCCTAATTCAGGCCGATAACCGTCAAAACATTTAAAAGTACTTAAAGCCTTTACAATATTATCAACCTCGCTTTCATCCAAAACAAGTCCAAGCTTTGTAAACCCCAAGGGATTCACTTCTAATTCATTAGGATCATTTTTTAAAATAGAACTTCCAGAAAAAACTCCTATACCATTTTTAGCGCCTTGCTTTTTGGCAATTCTCTCCCTGTTTTTATTTTTAAGTACCTGCCTTTGAAAATAGAATTTTCTCAACCTCTTATTTAAGACTTTATTAATTCTACTCATTATCATAATTAAACTAATTTATAGTTTCTTCTTCTTAATATAAACATGCTTAACAGAAGTGTTACAAAAGTACTTAAAAACATAGCTAGAGTTATTCTCTCTAAATATCCAAATTGTAAAGCATTAAATATCCCAATAAATAGAGTCCCATTAAATATAGCTAAATACAATTTTAATATATTCTTATTTTCTCTGCTATAATAAATTTCAAAATGAGAATAAACACACCAAGTAAAAGTATAAGATACAATGAAGCCTATATTAAAAATAAGTTGATTCATGGTATATTCATTATCTACTATATACATATACCCAATAAGGAAAACCACCACAATTACTAAGGCAGACAACAATAGTAAAACGTATTTAATAAATATGTTTTTATTAATTGCTAAAACATCCTCAGAAACAAATAAGTCTTTTAATAAGAATCCCATTATAGCGGTATGAGTTAAATGTATCAACATACTAAACCTCTGGGTTAATGACAGTAATACACCATCTTCTACACTCAAATTTTCTAATGCATTTATTTTACCATAGTTAGCAACGTACATTAAAATAAACACCTGAATAATATTAGGCCATGAAAACAAAAATGACTTTTTTAACCAATCTATTTTTTGTACAATTTTATACGATTTAGTCCATTTAGAGATAACTCTTTTTAGGGTTTGAAAAAAGAATACAACACAAAATATTATTTGCCCCAAAAATATTAACCAATACTCAAAATCTTTTCCTAAAAAGAAATAGGTTAATACAAATAATAGCGAAAATATATTTGCACTCATGGTTACAAAAAGTGCCTTTTGAGGCTTATTAATTAGTCGATAGTAAGATGTTAAAAATGTAAACACCAACAAAAATAAGCAGCGAAACACGATGCAAACAATATATTCTTCAAAGGGGATTAAGAGATAATGAATGAAGATAAATGCTAAACCTAAAAACATTAAAGCTAAGTATATCAGATGGAAAATCTTTAAAACCTCAGCAACTACTTTTCTATAATTTGAAGCATTTCTGTAGGCATAAAAAAAGTATCCAGATATACCTAAATCTAAAAATGGTATAATTAAAATTGCTACAGAATAAATATATTCAACAGTAATATACTCAGACTTATCTTGAAACAACTGAAGAACAGCCAATGGCAATAAAAAAATCACCATTTTATCAAAATAACTCAGTCCAATAAAACTAAATAGCTTAGCGTTATTACTTATTATTTGTTTTAATTTATTCAACTAATTATTTAATAAAATCAAAACTCATCGGAGTTCCCTTTTTTATATTTACTGTTACTTTTTTTCCTAAAATATCTTTTAGATGCTTAGTGTGCAAACCATAGTTAGGCCGAACAGAACGAATATTTTCTTCTGTTATTATATCTCCTTCATTCATATCTACAGCAACAAACAACGATCTAGAAAATTCTCTACTTTGTTTCTTTTTAGCAGTCATTTCGTAATCAGGTTTCCCTAATAGTTGTTCTGTTTTTCGAACTGCCTGCACCATTGCTGCAAATTCTTTCTCATCTAAAGAAAAGTGAGCATCTGGTCCTCCTATTTTTTTATCTAGAATAAAATGTTTTTCTATAACCTGTGCACCAAGTGCAACAGCAACCATAGGAGCTTCAAAGCCTAAAGTATGATCAGATAAACCTGAAGACACATTAAACCGATCCTTTATATCTTGTATCGTTAACAAATTTGCATCTTCGGCTAAAGCCGGATAAGCAGATGTACATTTTAATATTGTAATTTGATCATTCCCTACACTTTTACATGTTTCAATAGCCAACTCAATATCCTCAATACTTGCAATACCTGTCGAAATAATTATTGGTTTACCTTTTTCAGCTATGTACTTAATTAAAGGAATATCTGTAATTTCAAATGATGCAACTTTATAAATAGGATTATCTAATTCTTCTAAAAAATCGACTGCAGTCTTATCAAAAGGTGATGAAAAACAAACTAACCCTTCCTCTTTCGCTAATTCAAACAACTCTTTATGCCAAGCCCATGGCAAGGCTGCTTCTTTATATAAATCGTATAAATATTGTCCATCCCAATGTGTTCCTTGATCAATTCTAAAGTGATCATTTTTCACATCTAAAGTAATAGTATCTGCTGTGTAAGTTTGCAACTTAATAGCATCTGCCCCTGTTCTTTTTGCAGCTCTTATAGTTTCTTTTGCTATTTCAATATCTCCGCCATGGTTGGCTGAAAGTTCTGCAATTATAAAACACTTGTTATTCTTTAAAAAACTATTCATTACCTCTCAATTTGATATATAACACTCACTACTCCATTTATCAACTCATCTTTCAAGAAAACAAATCCTGCTTTTTCGAATGATTTGATAGATGCAATATTATCCTTTTTAATAGAAGCTAAAACCGGTAAATTATTCACTAAAAAATATTCTTCTAATCCTATTTTAATAGAGTTACCTCCTAACCCTTTCCCTCTATAATCAGTACTTATCGAAATTCCAATTACAGTATTCTCTTCCGCTATATCAAATCTTACTACAGATGCAGGGATACTACCTACCTCCACAATATACATCAGCGATTTTTTATCTTTTAATTTCCCTTCAAACCATTTACAATGAGTTTCAAAAGAAATTTTATTTGAATTAAAAGATTGTTTTCTCACCAACTCATCATTAGACCATTTATAGAGTAATTCTACATCATCTGCAAGAGCCTTTCTTATAGTTAAAGTCTCTTTCATTATGATTTATTGATTTTAGAATGAATAACAACATCTTTATATTCATCATTAAACAAACAGTGTTCATTTAGCGTTGCTTCTTTATTAAATCCACAGGATTCTAAAGCACCATATAAATGTGGCCTTAAATCGAAAGCATAAGTAAACACTTTATGCAATTTTAATTCCTGAAAAGCAAGCTGTTCAATCAATCTTAAATAAGTTCTCCAATGTAATTCAAAATTATCTTTTTCTAATTGAGTCTTCATTATAAAGGAAATCTCTGCATTTTTATCTACCCAATTAATATGAACCAACCCTCCATAACCTATACAAACATCATTTTCTAAATAAGAAAATAGGATTTGATTGGGAAATTCTTGTTCAAACAATTGAGCCACTACTTTCGAGAAATAGTTTTCTTGATCTTCTTTTGTTAAAGGTTTAGGCTGTCGTAAATGAAACAATTGCTCGTTTCTCCATTTTAAAATAGCAAATCTATCCTCATAACGAATAGGAACGATTTTATAATCACCCTCACTAAAAACTTGCCTATTTAGAACCTTATACGAATTCATTTATCTTACTTTAAATAAGTTTACTAGAGGTTCACTTTTCATAAACTGTTTTACGTTCCTATCTTTTTCTGCTTGTTCCATTTTGGTGAAAAACAACTCATAAACATCCATTAACTTATCAACATGTTCTTTGGTATGAGCATAGCTCATATTATGCGTACCAATCATAAACATTCCATTCTCTAACAGCTCTTGCTGCATTAATGTTTTTATTTCCCACATGGTAGCATAGTCAGTATCTTTTGATATGATAAAAGACCATACAGGATAACCTGCAACTGAAAATATGTGTTCTAAATTATGTTCTTCTATTTTTTCAGAAAGAGAACTCATTAAGTAGCTTCCTGTTTCTTTTATTGTTTCTAAAACAGGTTCGTTTTGTAGTTTTGTTAATGTAGCTAAAGAAGCAGCCAAAGAAAGTGTTTCTCCTCCAAATGTAAATGAGAAGAAAATTTCTTCCATAAACTTCATTATTTCTTTTTTTCCTGCAACTGCAGAAACAGGGTAACCATTAGCTAATCCTTTTCCAAATGTTGCTAAATCAGGTGTTACTCCAAATAATTCTTGAGCACCTCCTTTAGAATATCTAAATCCAGTTATTGTTTCATCAAATACTAATACTGCGTTATGTTGATGTGTTAAGTCTTTTACTTTTTGCAGAAAATCATCTTTGGGAGCTACAACGTTTACAGGTTCTAAAATTACCGCAGCAACTTCTCCATCAAATTCTTTCAATAATTTTTCTAATGAGTCAATATCATTATACGTGAATGTATGTGTCAAGTCAGAAGTAGATTTTGGAACTCCTAAGTTTCTTGGAGTAGTTCCAATATACCAATCTTGCCATCCATGATAGCCACAAACTAATACATGTTCTTTTTTTGTATATGCTCTCGCTACTCTTATTGCTCCAGCTGTAGCATCTGATCCGTTTTTACCAAAACGTACCATTTCTGCACAAGGAACCATTTCGCATATTTTTTCTGCTACTTGCACCTCTAGTTCTGAAGCTAAAGAAAAAATTGTTCCCCTATCTATTTGAGCTTTTACTGCATCTACAACATCTTTATCATTGTATCCTAATGTAATGGATAGTAGGCTATTCATAAAGTCGATGTACTTATTCCCATCAACATCAAATAAATATGCTCCGTCTCCCTTCTCTGCAAAATATGGAGAAATACCATGTGGTAATTGCGTTATACTTTTACTAAATGTTTGAGACCCTAAAGGAACTGTCTTTAATGCTCTTTCCAATAATGCTTCAGAATTCTTATATCTTTCACTCATTTTCAATCTTCTTTTAATGATTTATCATAGCCTTCGTTTCTTTTAGAACTGCCATTCAATTCACTTATTTCTTTATTTGATAAATAGAAATCGGTATATTCTTTCCAATCTTTATCTAATCCTATTTTTTCAATAATCAACTTTACCACTTCAAAATCTTCAGGCTCATCAACTGTTAACCTAACATCTGCAAAGTTTTTATCCGATTCATAATTGCAAGATACAAACAAATCTAATCCATTAAACGTAGAGTTTTTATGAATAAATGGTGTTACATGTTCTTTTTCAGAATCTAATTTAGCTTCTTTCCAAGCTTTTTCTAATGCTGAAAATTTAAAAACTTCAATATCCATTCCATCAGGAAAGGTTGGATTTAAGGTATTAGAACAATAATCTACATCCTTTTCAATAGCATAATCAATAATACTGTCAATTAATTTAGCATCTATCAACGGACAATCAGAAGTCAATCTCACCACCCATTTTGGTTGAAATTCTTTTGCTGCTTGATAAAAACGATCTAACACATTATCAATACTTCCTTGATAAAAAGGAAGTCCATTATTTTTAGCAATTTCTACAATTCTGGTATCCAATTCATCAACTGTTGTAGCAACTAAAAGTTCATCAATTTTAGATGATTTTTGGATTCTTTGTAAATGAATTTCCAACAAAGTAAAACCACCAATAGTTTTTAAAACTTTATTCGGTAATCGAGTTGATCCAGATCTCGCTTGCGTAATCGCTAATACTTCCATTAATTCCAGTTTGAAGGATTTAATAATAACTTATCTTCAATATCAATTTCATTCACTTTTTCCATTACCTCTGTAGATATAGGATTTTCTATGAGCGCTATGTTTTCACTTAATTGTTTTACAGTATCCACTCCTATAAGTACATTATCAATAAAATCTTGCTGATAAGCATAATTCAGTGCTAAACGTGATAGTTCAATATTATTTGATTTAGCTATTTCTTTTATTTCTTTTAATGAATTACTTATTGGTTTTATCTTTTCAGGAATTGTTTCTAACGCCTTAAAAAATAAGCCTTGTAAAAAAACAGATCTTGTATGAATTTCAATTCCCTTAGCTTTTGCCTTTCGCAACACAGAAGCTCTTTGCTTTGAATTATCTAATAAATTGAAAGGCAATTGAATTACATCTATTAAATCATAATTCAGCAAATCTTCTAACTCCTCATTCGTATAAATAGATACGCCTAACTTTTTAATTAAACCTTCTTTTTTTATTTCGATAATATCTTTTGCAAATTCTGAATAATAAGATTTGAAATCAGCGTAATTATGAAACATGTAGCAATACAAACTATCTACTCCTAATGTTTTAATGTTTGCTTTTACCCTTTCTTTTACATTAATTGGTAAATCTGTTCTAGTAGAACTAAACTTTGTAATTATCTTAAACTGATAAGGTGATTGTTTGTGGTATTTACCTATTACTTCTTGAGAGTTACCGTAGGCTTCAGCAGTATCTAAAACTCTTACTTGTTTTTGAAATGCCGTATCTAACAATTCATTTACAATATCCTGACTTGGTTTACCATTAGAATTATTTATTCCATAATCTAACCCAAACTGAACTGTTCCAAGTATGATTTTATTTTTCATTCAACCAATCTGTTTGAAATAAGGCCATTCTTACAATATTCTTATAGGCTCCATTATAAAAACAATGGTTAACTAGAGTTCCTTCTTTTATGAAGCCAATCTTTTCATACATTTTAAGAGCCCCAACATTATCTTCAACCACTCCTAAAGTGGTTTTTCTAATATTTAACTTTTTAAAACAATGATCTAACAGGTTAACAGTTGCTTCTTTAGCATATCCATTCCCCCAACTCTCTTTATCCCCAATCATAATTCCATACTCAGCTAAACCATGCTTAGTATTTATAGAGTGTATCCTTATATTTCCAATGTGCTTATTTTCTTCTTTTGTATAAATAGCCAAAAAGATTTCACTAGGATTAATCGATTTAATAAAGTTTTCTAATTGAGTTAAATCGTTAGGTATGTGTCCAGTTTCTAAAAACTGATTTACATCTTGATCGTGAAGCCAGTTTAGATAATAATTTTGACAATGTTTAAGACTTAATTTCTCTAAGTATAGTCTTTCTGTTTCTAGAAAAGGATTAAGCTCACTCATTATATTTATATTATTTACACGCTAAATATGTTAATACCTTATCTATAACAAAGTCTTGTTCCTCTTCTGTTAATGTTGGGTACATTGGTAAACTAATACACTTTTCATAATACTTTTCTGCATTAGGAAAATCTCCTACATTCCATCCTAACTTCCTATAATATGGTAGTAAATGAACCGGTATATAATGTATTTGACTAAAAATATTATGATTTCTTAACTCATCGTAAAGTTCTTTTCTATTCTCAACTTCAATTACATATAAATGATGAGCATTAAAATAATTCTCATCAAACAATTGTGATTTTATAGCTGATCCTTTAAAAGCTTCTCTATATTTTTTTGCAATCTCTTGTCTTCTTTTTATTCCTTTATCTGCTTTAGCTAATTGACTATTTGCTAAGGCTGCTTGAATGTCTGTAATTCGATAGTTATAACCTAACTCTTGTATTTCGTAATACCAACTTCCTTGATCAGAAGCATTAGGAAAATCCATTTTCATATTTTCTTTGGTAATTCCATGTGTTCGAAGAGTAGATACACTTTTGTAAATTTCTTCACTATTTGTAGTTAGCATACCTCCTTCACCTGCTGCAATATGTTTTACTGGATGAAATGAGAAAGCCGTAGCATCAGAATAAGTGCAAGTACCACTTCTTTCTTGTTGGTTATCCGAATCTATAAAATAAGCGCCTGGTGCGTGGCATGCATCTTCTAAAATAGCAACACTGTATTTATCACATAGCGCTCGTAATTTTTCAGTATTTACAGGATAACCTCCAAAATCGACTGGAACAATTGCTTTGAAATATCCTTTGGGATGATTACTCAATAGTTTTTCAACTTCTAATAAAGAAATAACATAAGTATCAGGATCAATATCTGCAAAATGAACTTCTGCACCGCAATAGAGAGCTGCATTTGCTGATGCTGAAAAGGTGATGGGTGATGTAATTATTCTATCGCCAGCCTTGACTCCCAAAGCCATCAACCCTAAATGTAAAGCAGCAGTTCCGTTACTTAAAGCAACAGCATATTTTGCCCCTACATATTTTGCGAAATTATTTTCAAACTCTAATATCTTAGGCCCTTGAGTTAAAAAATCTGCTTTTAATGTTCCTACAACAGCATCAATATCACTTTGTGTAATATCCTGTTTTCCATAAGGTATGTGAAACGAATTACTCATTAATTAACCTTCTAACTTTACATGCTCTTTAATCAACTCTTTCATCGATTCTACCGTTTCCCAATCTTCATTTTCTCCACTATTATATGAAAAACCTTGAGGGACTTTTTTTGCATCAAACCTCTTAATAAAATCATCTAAATTAAACATCGGTTGAGATGGTAAAATAGCATAATACTTTCCTAAATCGTATGTAAAGAAAGAATCTGAAGAAGTAATCATTTCCTCATGTAATTTTTCTCCAGGTCTAATTCCAACTTCTTTTAACTCACAATTAGGATCCACAGCCTTTGCTACATCTGTAATTTTATAAGATGGGATTTTGGGAACAAAAATTTCTCCTCCCATCGCATTTTCTAAAGCATGTAAAACCATATCAACACCTCCATCTAACGATATATTAAATCGAGTCATATTCATATCAGTAATTGGCAATACACCTTCACTTTTTTTCTTCATAAAAAATGGAATTACAGACCCATTAGACCCCATAACATTACCATATCTCACTACAGAAAATCTTAAATCTCTATGGCCTCTAACATTATTAGCCGCAATAAATAATTTATCCGAAGTCAACTTGGTTGCTCCATATAAATTGATTGGCGCACAAGCTTTATCTGTAGATAAAGCTACAACATCAGTAACATTTGTTCTTAAACAAGCATCTATCACATTTTGAGCTCCGCCTATATTTGTTTTTACTGCTTCGCTTGGATTGTATTCAGCTATATGAACGTGCTTCATTGCTGCTGCATGAATAACAACATCAATTCGCTCGCAAGCCCTAACTAAAC
>JAESTF010000260.1 GCA_016763795.1 Flavobacteriales bacterium | reverse complement strand
ACCCGCTTCAACCAGTACGGATTCAGAAATGGGTGAGGCACCGTAGTAGAGACGCTGATTTAATTGAGTAGAAATGGTACTCATATAAGCACCTAAAAAAGCGGTAAATAACAAACCTCTTAAACCTGTTGGCATAAAATCTCGCATTGCCATTACAAAACCGTTTCCAGCTTCATTCATTGGTAAATTAGGGTAAACAACTAACGCACATAAGCCAACAATAATCCATGGCCACGGACGAAGAGCATAATGTGCTATCTGAAAAAATAAAGTAGCAAATACAGCATGTTTTTCATTTTTGGTACTCATCATACGTTGAGAAATGTAACCACCACCACCTGGTTCGTTACCTGGATACCAACTTGCCCACCATTGTATAGCTACAAATGAGAAAAAAGCTCCAATAGATAATCCAAATGTTCCGATAGCGGAACCTGTACTATTTATATTTGGAAAGAAATCAAACCGCCATTCTGGTAATTTTTCTTTTAAGCCAACAACGCCTCCAACTTGTTCAGAATTAAGCATGATAACTGCGAGAATAAGACAGCCTACCATAGCTAAAATGAACTGGACAGCATCTGTAATTGCAACGCCTAATAATCCTGAAAGAGATGCGTAAATAGCAATTAAAACCATTAAAACACCAATGTACATAAATGCAGTTTGGTAATCAATGTCTAAAAAAATGATAAGAATTTTTATCATTGCAGCATTTACCCAACCAATAATTATGGTATTAAAAAAGACTCCTAAGTAAACAGATTTAAATTTCCTAAATAATTTAGCTGCTTTACCTGAATAACGCAATTCTAAAAATTCTAATTCAGTTAATACATTTGCTTTCCGCCACATTTTAGCAAAAAAGAAAGTGGTTAGCATTCCGCCAATTAACATATTCCACCACAACCAGTTACCCGAAATGCCATTTTTCTTAACTACTTCGGCAACCCAAAGAGGTGTGTCTGCAGCAAAGGTAGTAGCAACCATAGATATTCCTGCAATGTACCAAGGTAAATTTCTTCCTGCTAAAAAAAAGTCGGTTAAGGAGCCACTTGCTTTATTTTTAAATTTTAAGCCTATGTATAAGGTAATACCTAAAAATACAGCAACAATTACCCAATCAACTAATTCTAACACCATAATTTGAAATAAAATTTTAGGAAAAATAATAAAGTTTAACTATTCAATAGTAACTTCGGGAATTCGTTATTAACAATCCATGAACCATAATATAGATATACAACAAGTACAGCGATATTCTAAATTAGAATTAATTGCTAAGCAAGTGGTGGAGGGTTTTATTACAGGATTACATAAAAGTCCATTTCATGGATTTTCTGTTGAGTTTGCAGAACACCGATTATATAATGCTGGAGAATCTACTCGTCATGTTGATTGGAAATTGTATGGTAGAACCGACAAGTTATTTATTAAGCGATATGAGGAAGAAACTAATTTAAGATGTCATCTAATTATTGATGGTTCGTCATCAATGTATTTTCCTGAGATTGATTATAATAAAAATGAGTTTAATAAAATAAAATTTTCGGTTTATGCTGCTGCTGCTATTATGCATTTAATGAAAAGACAACGAGATGCTGTTGGTTTAAGTATTTTTTCTGATAAATTGGATGTTCATACTCCTGATAAATCGAGTATGATTCATCATAAACGATTAACTAATGAATTAGAAAATTTAATAAACGATCCTAAGATAAATACAAAGACTTCAGCAATAAAAGCATTACATACGATTGCTGAAAGCGTTCATAAACGTTCGTTAATTATCTTGTTTAGCGATATGATGGAGAATGTTGCACAACAAGATGAATTGTTTGAGGCCTTACAACACCTAAAATACAATAAGCACGAAGTAATTCTATTTCATACAGTAGATGCGGAAAAAGAGATAGATTTTAAGTTTGAAAACAGACCTTATCAGTTTATTGATTTAGAAACAGGAGAGGAAGTAAAGGTTAATCCGAATGATGTAAGAGAAAAATACATTGAAGAAATGACAAAACGTACCCAAAAATTAAAATTACGTTGTTTACAATTTGGCATTGATTTTATAGAAATAGATGTGAATCAAGGGCTTAACAGTCTGCTTGAAACCTATCTTTTAAAAAGAGAAAAAATGATGTAATTTTTTTCTTTTTTTTATTGCAGAGTAAAAACAAACTTCTATATTTGCAGCCCTTAACAAAGGAAATGATCTTTAAAATATTGCTTGAAACTCAAAATATTACTATTAATAGTAAGGTCTGGTAGTTCAGTTGGTTAGAATACCTGCCTGTCACGCAGGGGGTCGCGGGTTCGAGTCCCGTCCAGACCGCCAACAGTTTCAAGCTGTTTAAAGGGTTTAAAGTTTTTACTTTAGACCCTTTTTTTTGTTCGCACGTTTTTCGCACGGTAGAGGTAATAAGATCATTTAAAGAACATTCTCTATAAAAATACGATTTTTTTTTATAATTATTTGGAGGTAAACCCATTCTATTCCTTTGTTTTAAAATATTATTGTAGATGCTATTATTGGCGAGTTGTTACTTATATAGATGCTGCGTGAAATTTGATAATAAGAGGAGGATGCCCAGTGGGTATCAGGTATTTTAAATAAGCAACTACCGTGTAATGTGAATAGCCCGACCTTTAGGGTACACCCACATTGTAAAACTTTGCCTAAAAATATGGATTGAATCATAATCATTAAGAGTAAATATTATTAAATTGCTACTCTTAAGAAATATTGATATTAATGAACGAAGAAGAAATAAGAGGGAAAGTACTATTGCAATACTTAAAAGATTTAGGTTTTTGAGCTTGAAGAGATTTCTTTGGAAAGATCATTTACTATTAGGCTTGGTAAAACAAAACATCCTATTAATGGTAGGTTAGATATTTTATGCACTAGAAATGGGAAAAATCTTTTTATTATTGAGTTAAAAAATGATTCATTAGATATTACACAAGACGATAGAGACCAAGGTATTTCATATGCAAGATTACTTCCAGATATAGCTCCTTTTACAATAATAACTAATGGGAAAATAACGAAGATTTATGATTCAATAACAAGAGAAGAATTAACGGGCTCAAATATTTCTGAACAATCATCTTTTTGGAAAAATAATTGCACCTTATCAACTGATATAGACCTAAAAATTAGACATGAAGCACTAAAAAACTTTATTTCATTTTCTCCAGACAATTTAAAACAATTTTGCGAAGGTCAAGTTCGTGATAGAATGGGACCAATTATTGGTGGTATCAATGAAGTTGGAAAAAAATACATTGAAGAATTATATATCCAGAGACAAGACCTACAAACTTCCTTCAACAAATTTATCGATTCAGATGCTTCAACTTTTGGGTTGGTAGGAATTGCAGGTGCCGGTAAAACTAATGCAATGTGCTCATTGGCACTGCAAAGTTTAGAGAATAATTTTGTCTTCTTTTACAATGCTCCTTTAATAAATAAATCACCTTTGGAGCATATTGCACAGGATCTAAACCTTGTCTTTTCAAGTGCAAACGAAAGTTCTGTTATACTGAAAAAACTAGACGAGCTAGGTAGGTTTGTAGGTAAAAGTGTATTAATATTCATAGATGCAATTGATGAAAGTACCTTTCCTAATATTTCTCTCGAATTAAGTGAAATTGCACTTGCTGCAAGAAATTTGGATAACGTAAAAATCTGCATTAGCTGTAAATCGAATATTTGGAGCCATTTCTTAGGAAAGGGTGATACCAATAACCATTTATATGAAGAGTTAAATAAATACCACAATGGCATTGGGCAATTAGATAATCTACCAGGATTTCTTTTAGAAGATTTTAATGATCAAGAAATTGAGGTTGTAATTGCATTGTACAAAAAGACTT
>JAESTF010000259.1 GCA_016763795.1 Flavobacteriales bacterium | reverse complement strand
TAGTTGGAGTGTTACCTGCTAAAGTAGCAGTTGTAGCACAAACAGATTGGTCAGAACCTGTAACAGCGGTTGTAGGAGCTGCAACACCAGTTATGGTAACTTGTGAACTAGATGATGAACAAGGTGAGTTTGATATTGTCCACTCAAAAATGTTAGGTCCAACGCCTAAACCTGTTATTCCAGAAGTTGGAGAACCAGAAGTTATAATAGTGCCAGTACCACTAATTAATGTCCAAGTACCCGTTCCTATAGTTGGAGTGTTACCTGCTAAAGTAGCAGTTGTAGCACAAACAGATTGGTTGGAGCCTGCAGCAGCGGAAGTTGGAGTAATAACACGTGTTATGGTCACTTGAGAGCTTGAAGGAATACAAGGATTGTTACTTATTGTCCATTGAAAAACGTTAGGACCAACCCCTAAAGCCGTTACTCCAGAATTAGGTGATGATGGAGAAGTAATAGCTCCTGCACCACTAACTAAAGACCAAGCTCCAGTACCATTTGTTGGGTTGTTACCAGCTAAAGTAGCAGTAGTAGCACAAACAGATTGGTCAGAGCCTGCAGCAGAAGTTGTAATATTAATTACTGTAATAGTAATAGGGTCTCTTGTAACGCTTGGGCAATTTGTAGCAGTAATTAAAGCTTCTACATAATATGTAGTGGTAGTTGTAGGGGAGACGACCAAGGCGGTTGAACCAAGGTTTGTTCCTCCAGTAGCAGCAGTATATACGTTGTAAACGACACCTGCTCCAGAACCTGCTCCATTTATTGTAGTTGAAGACCCTGAACAAATAGTAGTGCTAGTTGCTGATGCAGTTGCATTTGGTGGTGGTGAACAAATTATTTTAGTGCAAATGGCAGAAAGACTAGGAGATATAGATTGTCTGAAAATAGTTAATGTATTTGAGCCAGGAGTTCCCACCCAAGCAGTAAAAGAAGGGTCGGATGCTGTTGTTGAACCAGCGGATGGAGATGGAGAAAAAGATGTCGGAGGACAGCCTGTAGCAGGAGTGTCTCCGTTAGGATCAGTTTTAATAACATGATAATCAAAACTTCCTACTCCAGCTGTCATAGACATAGCAATATAGCCGTTGTCTGATGTTTTGTTTCCTCTAGGAAGTAGTGCCGAAAGGTTAAAATCATATTGCTTACCAAATACATTTGTTGTTGCTGTTGGATTAACCCTGTGGATTGAATTAGAAAAAGTAAAAGCTAATGGTTGAATATACATACCCATAGTAACAATGTCTGTACTTCCGTTAACTTCATATATTTGTGATAAGTCAGTTACTGCAGTGAGACCTGGGTAAGTGAATAATCGACTAAAAGTTCTAGAAAAACCACCTGGACCGGTATATTTTTGAATTAATTCTTTTGAATTATCGTTTCCTCCAACAATAAAATCACCAGTACTAGTTATGCTAATTGCTGATAAAGATTGGAAATCTTGAGTAGAAGATGTATTTGGATTATCAATTTGTTTGTGATAAGTAATAACTCCTGCAGTTGTAGTTTTTAGGATTACAGCATCTGTTGGTGTAGCATCATCACCATCAGAATTTGTAGCTGATAAATGTTGATTTACATCATAACTTCCTACAGCAACATACCCATCACTAACTTCAGCAACATCAACAAAACTAGCATCATTGTATATTCTTTCTGCGGGAGCGACAGTAGGAGCAGTATAATATCTGAAAACTTTATGCCATACATGATTTCCACTTGCATCTAATTTTACGATTAGCGGAGAGCCAATTACTTCTGTTTGAGGGTCCCCATTTCCATCAATATAATTTATTGGAGCAAAATCAGTTTCAGGACCAGCACCATCAGGGTCGTGACCTGTAACATAACCTACAGCAACGTAACCGCCATCACTTGCTTTAATTACCCTATTAAACCATGCTCCATTAGCTTGATTTATGCTAAATCTTTTAGATATAACAACATTTCCAGCGGCATCTAAAACCATAAATACGGCTGCGTTAGATTCACTACCACCACAAGCTATGTACTGATTGCTTCCTACATCTTTTTTAATATCGTTTAATTGAAAACCTATTGAAGCATCAGAATAACGAAATGACCAATTGATAGCTCCTGTATCACTTAACTCAGTTACTGTTCCATAAATAGGAAGGAAAGTTAAGTTTGTTCCCGCCATTACATAGGTGTTCGGGGTTAGTCCTTCGACTATGTTCCCAGGTAAATCAAATAATGCGAGATCGTAGTTTTTTCTAAAAGCAGTTGTTGTTTGAGCATTGATAGTACCTAGTCCGAAAAAAAATATTAGGCAGTTTAAGTAAAAAAATCGTTTCATAAGTTAATGATATTGTGTGTGGTTTACAAATATTAATTAAAAATTAATACAAGTCAAATTTATTTTATCTAAATCTTGCACTCGATCTAGTCCCCCTTCCATAAGAAAAAGGGTTTGGGTTAATGATTCTAATAAAAATTTCTGGACCGCCATTCCCTCCTGTTGCAGCAGTGAGCCCCGAAATGTTCATGTCATAAGCAAAACCAATTGCAAAGCTTGCTATTTCAAATTCAACAGAAGGAGCAAAAGCATCACCAAATCGGTAATAGCCACCAAAAGAAATGGCCATTTCTTTAAACATCCCAGTATATTTTGACTCTTCTTTTAACATGTATCTAAATAGCATTCCCGCAGTAATTTGTCTAGCAGGTCCTTGAAAATAAGTTATGAATTTAGGCCTTAAGGCCATCTTAGTGTTTGAAATTCCAATATGAGCATTTCCATGAATTGCTAGTTTCGAATAAAGTTTGTCTAGGTCACCAAATTCAACCTCAGTACTTGGTCGAGTTACATGATAAAATGCAGCTCCAATTTTCATTGAAAGTTCATCATGAGAGCTTAATGTTTTTGTTCCTTCTCCATAAGCCCATAAGGCACCAGCAGAAAAATCGAAATAATTATTTCCATCAAAAGAAATTGTTTCATTTGTTGGCGCAGTAGGGTCAAACACTTGACCATTAAATTGAGAATCCCATTCTAAATTGTTGGGGCTAATTGTGTTTTGTGCCCATGAACCTAGCAAACCAACAGATGCTGTATTTTTTTCATTTAAATATATTACACTGGATAATGCTAAAGATATTTTAGTAACTCCAAAATCAGTAGTACCAGCTACATCTTTATAAAAGTTCACACCTGCGCCCATATATCCGTTTTTCCATTTATTCTTGAATAATCCTCCATCCAACATAACTGAGTATGTTTTGTATGGATTTCCAATGCTTGCCCACTGATTTCTGTAATTAATAACCCCTCTAATGTCACCATTAAAAACTCCAGCTGTTGCAGGGTTGGTTGTTATTGGCATAGCATCCCACATGGTAAAATGAATATCTTGACTTGTTGCTGTTAATGTTCCGAATACTAACATTAATAATATAATTCCTTTATTCATTCTACCTAGTTTTTTTAGTCTATTAATGAATTTAATACGTTTCATATCTTTTGTGTTAAAAATGGGATTATCGAATTAATGTTATGTCACCTTTTTGAGAAGTTTCAGCACCATCAATAAAAGTGGCTTTTAAATAATAGACAAATACGCCATTATTCATTTTTTTTCCTCTAAAAGTTCCGTTCCATCCTTTATCTAAATCTTGCGTTTCAAAAACTTTTTCACCCCACCTATCATAAACAAAGAATTGGAAGTTTGCAATACCTTTTCCTCTAACAAAAAGAATGTCATTAAAGTCATCACCGTTTGGTGAGAAGACGTTGGCAACCCATATTACGTTGTCAAAATTCACGATAATTGTAACATCATCACTTATAGAACATCCATTAGTGTCAACTACAGTTACAGTATATGTTATTGTTTCTTCTGGTGTTGATGTAGGGTTTGGACAGGTAGGGCAATCTAGCCATGTTGGAGGAATCCAATTATATGTCCCGTCAGAACCAGTAGCATTTAAGGTGACACTATTTCCTAATTCAATGGTGACATTAGGCCCTGCACTTATTGTAGGGGTTGGATGAACTACAACAATAGAAGTTGTTGTGTCAGCTCCGTTTCCATTGCTAACAATTTGTTCAATTATATGGTTTCCGGGTGTATTGAAACATATATTTGTTGGGTTTTGATCTATTGATGTGCTAGGGCTACCATTGTTAAATGTCCATTCCCAAGATGTTGCTCCGATACTTTGATCGGTAAAGCTAATACAGTCTCCCTCACAAAGGATAGTATCGCTTACAGTGTATCCAGAGATTGGAGAAGTGCAAGGGTTTACTGTTACTGTCTGTGTTGAGCTATTTTGACAAGGCCCCGCAGGAGTGATATATTCTACCGTATAAGTAGTTCCTACGATACCATTAGAAACCTCACCAGTAGTAGGATTAATTGTAGCACCATCAGTAGGTACAGGGTTGAAGGAAAATGTTCCACCAACAGTTGTTATGTTAGCAGCTGCATTTGTTTGCCCTACACAAAAATTTGTTAAAGTAAAACTAGCGTCATCTGCCGCAGTAACTGTTACGGTTTGAGTTGAACTGTTTTGACAAGGTCCTACGGGAGTTGTGTACTCTATGGTGTAAGTGTTACCTGCAACACCACTAGAAACCTCACCAGTAGTAGGGTTAATTGTAGCACCATCAGTAGGTACAGGGTTAAAGGTAAATGTTCCACCAACAGTTGTTATGCCAGAGGCTGTATTTGTTTGTCCTACACAAAAGTTTGTTAAAGTAAAGCTAGCATCATCTGCCGCAGTAACTGTTACAGTTTGAGTTGAACTGTTCTGACAGACTCCTGGAGGTGTTGTATATTCTATGGTGTAGGTAGTGCCTGAAACACCACTAGAAATCTCACCAGTAGTAGGATTAATTGTAGCACCATCAGTAGGTACAGGGTTAAAAGTGAATGTTCCACCTGTAGTTGCTATACCTGAAGCAGTATTTGTCGCATTTTCACAGAAATCAGTCAAGATAAAGCTGGCATCATCTGCAGCAGTGACTGTTACAGTTTGAGTTGAGCTGTTTTGGCAAGCTCCCACTGGAGTTGTGTATTCTACTGTATATGTAGTGCCTGCGACACCATTAGTAACTTCACCATTAGTAGGATTGATTGTTGCTCCGTCAGTAGGTACAGGGTTAAAAGTGAATGTTCCACCTGGAGTTGCTATGGCAGAAGCTGTGTTGGTTTGTCCTACACAAAAATCAGTCAGTGTAAATGATGCATCATCACTTGTAGTTACTGTTACGGTTTGAGTTGAACTGTTTTGGCAAGGTCCTGCAGGAGTCGTATATTCTATGGTGTAGGTAGCACCTGCAACACCAGTAGTGATTTCACCAGTAGCAGGGTTAATTGTAGCGCCATCAGTAGGTACAGGGTTAAAGGAAAATGTTCCGCCAGCAGTTGTTATGCCAGCAGCTGCGTTAGTTTGTCCTACACAAAAATCTGTTAAAGTAAAACTAGCATCATCTGCCGCAGTAACTGTTACGATTTGAGTTGAACTATTTTGACAAGGTCCTGTAGGGGTAGTATATTCTATAGTGTAAGTAGTTCCTGAAATCCCACTAGAAATTTCACCAGTAGTAGGGTTAATTGTAGCGCCATCAGTAGGTACAGGGTTAAAGGAAAATGTTCCGCCAGCAGTTATTATGCCAGCAGCTGCGTTAGTTTGTCCTACACAAAAATCTGTTAAAGTAAAACTAGCATCATCTGCCGCAGTAACTGTTACGATTTGAGTTGAACTATTTTGACAAGG
>JAESTF010000258.1 GCA_016763795.1 Flavobacteriales bacterium | reverse complement strand
TGAATCCTTACCAAGGATGTGAACACGGTTGTGTCTATTGTTATGCCCGAGAAAGTCATCAATATTGGGGGTATGGTGCAGGATTAGATTTTGAACGAAAAATCATTTACAAACCAACAGCACCTGAGCTTCTCAAAAAACAATTGAATAATAAGAATTGGATTGTTAGCCCAATTATGTTATCTGGTAATACAGATTGTTACCAACCTATTGAGCGTAAATTAAAAATAACGCGTGAACTTTTAAAGGTCTGTCTAAAATATAAACACCCCGTAAGCATTCTTACTAAAAACTCTTTAGTTTTAAGAGATCTAGATATCCTTATTCCTATGGCTAAGCTAAACTTAGTACGAGTAGGAATAAGTATTACTTCTTTTGATAATAAACTAAGAAATTTGTTAGAACCTAGAACTGCTTCTGTACAGCAAAAATTAAAGGTAGTAGAGACATTAAGCAAAAACAATATCCCTGTTTTAGTGATGGTTGCTCCAATAATACCTGGATTAAACAGTCATGAAATACCAAATATTGTTAAAAAAGTAGCTGAATTAGGTGCTTTAGCTGTTGGTTATACTTTAGTGAGACTAAACGGAGAAATAGCCGAAATTTTCGAAAATTGGATTAGAGAATTTTATCCTAATAGAGCCAATAAAGTAATGAATCAGATTAAAGAGATTAATGGTGGTAATTTATACAGTAAAGGCAAAAACAGACTGAAAACCCATGGAGAAACCTCCTACCTAATAAAAAGTCTGTTTAGAGTTGCTCGAAACAAATATTTAAAAGAAAAAAAACTTCCCGAGTATGATTTAACTGCTTTTTGCAGACCAAATGAGCAAATGAAGTTGTTTTAACAAAAATATTTAGCTACTCCCAAACAATCCCATTTTATTACCTTCAGTATCTAGAAAATAAGAGAAATAAGCAAGGCTACTTCCATCAATAAAATTTTCAGGCAATACACTGTCGCCTTCTGCAGTAACATTTTTAATAAGTGTTTTACTTACTAATACCTGTCCTCCATTAGCAATAATTTTTTGTTCTAAATCACTTATAGAATGTCCTCCATCAAAAAACAATACTACTCCATTTTTTATTTCAGAACCCGCATGATCAACTATAGCTCCTTTAATTTGACCTTCTCCTAATTCAAAAATGCCATGTTTAATACCGTTTAGTTCTAATTCATTAATACTTACACCAAAAACCTTATGATAAAACATAGTTGCTCTAAAAAAATCACTAGCAGGAATTTCGAACCAACGAATAAGTTGCTTTACATGTTTTATTTTAGATTTATTCTCTTTTTTATTGAACCAAGACATCGCTTAAAAATACAATTTTCTGAAATTTTTTACAAGACATTAATTCTTTTTTTACAACAAAAATAAAATATCCTCCACTCTAACATTGTTCTTTTCTACAACAAATTTACTTTGAGCATAAAAAAGCTCTCGTTCATTTAATTTATTTACAATAAACGTTTTCAATTCTTGATCATTAAAATCTTTAATTAAAGGTCTTTGTTTTTTTACATTCAATAATCGCGAAGTCAATATTCCTGAATTATATTTTATATATATAGATACTCCCGATTGATTAATCAATTCCATATTATTATAATAACATGGGGTTCCTCCTCCTAAAGACATTACAAAGCTTTCGTTATTCTCAATAATGGCTTCAAGTACCTTAACTTCTATATCACGAAAATAGGTTTCTCCATGCTTTTCAAATATTTCGTTTACACTTAAATTTTCTGTTTTTTCAATTTCAGCATCTAAATCGAAAAATTGAACATTAAGTTTATTTGAAAGCCTTTTGCCTAAGGTGGTTTTACCACTCCCCATAAAACCAAGAAGGAATATTTTACTTTTATTATTCACACTACAAAAATAACTTTATTAATAAATTAAAAAAAACCACTCAAATAAGTTATCCTTTTCTTTAATAAGATATAATTTGTGTATCAATTTTTCAAGGCAAACGCACCATGAAATTTAAGTGTATAATTTGTCAGTTCGAGTGATTTTTCTAAGGAGAATTGTATCGAAAACAGAAAATTATTTCCAAAAAATGCTTCTCGACATAAAATTATTTCAGAATTTCACTCAAAATGACATTTTTGGGAAAGAATTAGATTATGGCACATTTTCCCTGATCAATTACCCCTACCATTTTCGTTGATTGATTTTTAAATATGTACTTTTATTTTTTACTCTTTTCATGCGTCAAGAACCCATTATTTGCCCTTATTGTCAAAACCCGATTTTAGATACAAGCAACAAAAGTTATGCTTGCGAGCTCAATCATAGTTTTGATATTTCTAAAGAAGGTTACATCAATTTATTGCCAGTAAATCAAAAAAAGTCAAAATCTCCAGGAGATAATGAAATGATGATATCGGCTAGAAGGGCTTTTTTAGAATTGGGTTTTTATGATCCGTTAATTGAGCATTTAAAAACTATTATCCAAACGGACTTTATTTTTAATGATAACCACTTTATTGGATTAGATGCAGGATGTGGAGAAGGTTATTATTCGGAGAAAGTAATGAATAATATTCAGGGGCTTACCAGTGAAGTTCTTGGAACAGATATTTCTAAATATGCCGTAAAAAATGCTGCTAAAAAGTATAAAGACAATTTTTACTTTGTGAGTTCCATTGTTAATTTACCCATTGCCACCGAAAGTATAGATTTTATTCTTTCTATATTTTCACCTATTCATTCTGAAGAATTTCAGAGGATTCTTGTAAAAGATGGTTATGTGATTGTTGTTAGCCCTGGCGAAAACCACTTAAAGGAATTGGCTCAATTAATTTACGATACGTTTAAACCGCATGAAAATAATGTTCCCGAAAAAATGGGCTCTTCTTTTGAGTTACAAGCTACAAAAAAAGCCACTTTTAACATTCACATTACCGAAGTAGAAACCTTGCTTATTTTATTAAAAATGACTCCTTATTACTGGAGTACTAGCAAAGAGAACTTAGCCAAAATGGAAAGCTGTAAAGACATTACCATTACTTGTGATTTTAACATTTCCATTTTTAAACATAAAACTTCTACACCGTAAAAAAGTCAATTAAAATTATTGATGGATCCTCTAGGGTTAACAACTTAGCTGGGACAAAAAAACTAAAACTGTTTTAATAAAAAACAATACCTTAGAATTATAGGAAAAGAAAACTGTTATAACGATTGTGTATAATATTAAATTACAAGAAGCTATAAACATTATTTGTCATAGATGACAAAAGAAACCCCCATGGTTAATAGGGTCTTCTCAAAACTATCCTAATAAATTATTCCACCTCGACTAAATCCATTCCACATTCAG
>JAESTF010000257.1 GCA_016763795.1 Flavobacteriales bacterium | reverse complement strand
TGCTTCACCAGCACCAAATGCTACAACCAATTTTGTTACAACATTTACCGATGCTGATAATGTAGGAGGGAGTGGAGTGATGCATCAATTTTATCAAGTAGCAGATTACAATACAACTGAATGGAGAGCGAATAATGATAATGGGTTTTTTAATGATGATTTTGATGTGGCAATACATTCAGATTGGATAAACCCATCAGGAGTATGGAGTATAGTAGGCTCAAAATTAAATCAGAATGATGAATCAAACTCAAACACGAATATTTATGCAGCCGTAGACCAGAATAATAGCGGTAAATTTTTATATCATTATAAAGCAACAATAGATGGTTCGGGAACAAACAGAAGAGCTGGATTTCATTATATGAGTGATGATGCTTCTCAAACCAATAGGGGGAATTCTTATTTTGTTTGGTTTAGACAAGATAATGGGAGATTACAATTTTATAAAGTGGTGAATAACACATTTTCCTTAGAAAAAGATGTGGTGTATAATTTTAATGCAGGACAGGAGTATGATTATAAAATAGTGTACGATAAAGTAACAGGAATTACAGAAATATATGTAGATGATGTTTTTGTTGATTCGTGGCAAGATACATCTCCAATTACTGTAGGAAATCATGTTTCATTTAGAAGTGGCGATTGTACTTATGATGTGGATGAATTACGCGTTTACCATTCTCGTACAGCTTCAGAAACTATTTTAGTAGGTAATGCTTCAACAAATGATATTCGTTATGAAAATAATCCAAATACAAGTGGAAGAATTAATTCTATTGTGATAGATACAGCGCATAACATTTCAATAATGGCGACCGAAACGGTTGATGTAGATTTTACCATTACAAGTATTGATGCGTTTGAAGAAAACAGACTATTAGTTTATCCAAACCCTGTTAAAGAAAAAATTACTATTGAGTTTAATAAACCACAAACAGGAGTTTTAATAATTAGAGATATTTCTGGTAGAGAAATAATAGTTAAAACATTAAATCAAGAAAAAGAACTTTTGGTAAATACAAAAGAACTTTCACAAGGAGTTTACTTTATTGTTTATGGCAATAAAGTAGTTAAATTTTTGAAGGAGTAGATCTTAACGAAAAACTATTTTTTCTCGGTAAAAGTTAATGCACCAGAAGGGCAATGATATATTTGCTCTTTTAATTCTTCAGTAGTCGCGTTTTCAGTCGTAATCCAAGGGCGTTCTTTTGGTTTGTAAACCTTTGGTAATCTTTTTACACATTCAGCGGCATGTGTACATATTTTTTGTTCCCATATAATAGTAATGTCATTGTTAGAATAGTGGATTTTTTTGCTCATATTTTTTTATTTAGTTTTTAAATATTATCAAATTCTTCATACTCTTCTTCATCAGGACTGGCAATTTTATCAATAAATTTACCCAAGCCTTTTTTCTTCTTTTTTGGCTTTTCTTCTTTTTTGGTTGTTGATTTTTTCTTGTTTGGAGTTTGAGACTTATCCTCTGCCTCCTCCCATTCTATAATAAAACCATCATCCTTTTTTTCTTCCTCTTTTTTTAACATGCTGTCTTTCTTAAACCAACCAAATTCTTTGTTTAAAATAGTTTTTAGAGTTGTTTTTTCTTTTTTCAAATCGGCCTTAAAACTTTCTTTTAAACCTTTGGTATCGTAACTTACTTTGTAGTCATCAATTGTACCTGTTAAGTGTAGAAATAAAGCAGTTTTTCCTAAACCATCATCTTCAATGTAGCCAAACTCTGTGTTCTCTTTTTTGTTTTTCTTTGCTTTGCGCCAAAGAACATCACTCATTAATAATTTAAAATGGTAGTCAATGACATTATTAAAAGTATGTGTGCCCGAAAAAGTTAAATCTAATGCCGTAGAATTAATCTCTGTTTTTGGTATGGTAATAATTTGATTTTTTATTTCTATTTGAGTTGTTAGGTTGCGAAATTTAATGTGTTCTAGTTCCTCTACTTCAATGTATTTACTCATCGCTAAAATAGGCTTGTAATTAATCAATTCACCATTTGTAATGTTTATATCGGCCAACATATAAATTTTATCCTTGTTTATATTAAATTTTTTGTCCCAAATCGAAGCAAATTCAATCGTAGTTGTTGCAATTCCTCTAATGTTTTGGGCTACCATTTGTTGCTGTCCAAAATTTTCAAATTGATAAAATAACTCGTAAATATCTATATTTTCTGTTTTTAACTTACTGGTAATGAGTATCTCATTTTTTTTAGAATCATTTAACGCAATGTTTCCAGTTACTTTTCCTTTCATTGCATTAAAAGAAACATCCGTTACTGTTAAAATTTTATCCTCTAAGCGTATTTGACCTTTAAAATTAGTGGCGGAAAATTTTCTGAACAAAAAGGTATCTATTTTTGCACTAAAGTTTAATGCGATATTATCGGGTAATGTAAGTGTGTACTCAGCATCGTCTTTATCCTCTTCAGAGGTAGTTAAAAGCTCATCCAAAACCAATTTACTAGAGTGAAAGTTTGTTGTAATCCATAGCTGTTCGTTTTCTATAAATAAATAAGCGAGTAAATTTTTAAATTTCCCATTTAATTCAAGATGACTATTATTTACATCAAAGTTTAAATCTCCTATTTTAACATCATTGTTGTTAAATTTAAAAGAACCGTTTATATTTTTAAAATGATGTGAATTATCCTCTAGTTTAAGGTTAACATTACTTAATAGGGCAGTTCCTTTTGCATTTAATTTTCGTAAATCACTTCCTTTAATATTGCTTAATTCTTTAATATAACCATCATAATTTAAGTTAATCTCAAGATTCCCATTAGCAATTTCTAAACTATCTATTTTAAAAAAATCTTTAGCAGTTGCAATATCAATATTGGCTTTAGATTCAAACTGAATATAAGGGTTAATAAAATTAGTAATAACATAATTCCCAGAAATATGTCCCGCACCAAAATCTGCACTTACTTCGTTTAAATTAAGTTGCGAAGTATTTCGACTATTATTTTTCCCATTACTAAAACTCCCTACAGCACTAATGTTGGTTAATGATTCATTGGAAGAACGTTCTGTAATAATTCCATTAGCAATACTAAACTTGGCATTAAAAGAAGGTGTTTTTTTAATAGACAATTCGCCTTTAATAGTAGACGAGTATGTTATTTTTCCTTCAGTTTTGTATGCTGATAAAGCCTCTTTTTGTTTGGTAGGAAATAAAGAAAATAGTTTTTCAATTTCCAGTCCTTCACCTTTCGATTCAATATCTAAATCAATACCAACATCTTTATTAATGATGTTTCCGTTTAAGTTAAATTTGAGTTTTTCTAACGCTATTTCACCTTTTTTTATTTGGTAAATTCCAGTAATTTGGTTTACATTCAAAGAGGTATTGATAACAATATTTTTATTTTTCAAGATGGATTCTCCAATATCATTAACTTGGTTAACATGTATATTGGCTTGTGAATTAAGTGTAAATTCATCTTTAGAGAAATTGCCCGAAAGCGTTAATCCAACTGCTTCAATATCCATATCCAAATCCTTATATTCATTAAGAATATAAAAACTAACATGTTTTAAAGTTAGCCTTTCTAATTCTAGTGCAAGTTGGTTTTCAGAGTTTTCAGAGTTTTTCCAAAAATGATAGTTGTCGTTACCATTTTTGTCTATTTTAATATTAACCATTCCATCATTAACTTGAATTTTTTTAATGATGTAATTTTCATTTAAGATATCAATTATATTAAATTGTAGGTAAACTGATTGCGCAGAAAATAGTTTACTTTTCTTTTTATTTGCAGTAACTTCTTCGGCTGTTATTTCTTTAAATTCTAACGATGCATAAGGGAATTTTTTAAATATAGAGAACTCGATTGCTGTAACATCAACTTTAGTATCAATACTATTATTTATTTGTGTTATGATGTAGGTTTTGACTTTGTCTTCGTAAATGGTTGAAAAAACAATGCCTATCACTACAAATATAGCAATGATAATACCTAAGATAATCGATATGATTTTTAACTTTTTCACTCTTTATTTTAAAAATGCCAGTTCGAGTGATTCCCATTTTTATAGGAATTGTATCGAGAACAATATTTTTTTAAGTCATTGATTCTCGATATAATTCGCCTTGAGCGAATCGTTCGAATTGACAATGACATCTATTCTATAACGAAAAGATTAAAATTCTATTTTATATCAATAAGAATTAATACTTAGAGAAGAAACTTATTAGCAATTAGATGTTTATTGTAAGGTTTTAAGCG
>JAESTF010000256.1 GCA_016763795.1 Flavobacteriales bacterium | reverse complement strand
CATTCTTATCATAGACAACTACAGAGCCTTGAAAACGTAATAAATCATCATAAAAAACAGGAATCTTAATAGTTCTACTATGCTCAACCAAATAGTTGTGCAGCTTTTCGTTAACTGGAAATGCTGGTTTTTTTTTAGACATTAATTTTTCTTCACTAGACATCTTGTAGGTTTATTTCAATCAAAAATAGGAATAAAAGATGATAATCAGTTTGTCATTCCCTTGAAAAAGGGAATCCATAAATAACAGATCTGTTTTCAAAATTGTTTTTCAGGTTTCAAACTCAAGAAAGTGAACTTTCATTAAATCCTCATCAATTTGACGAAGATTCATTATTTAATTTAAAAGTGTTTAATGTGAGTATTTACACCTTGTTTATTGACAGAAAATACTCAATATTTATTTTTGCACAATAACAGTTTGAACAATTCTGGGTTGACCAGAATTGTGAAAAGTAATCACTAAAAGATACACACCATCTTGAACATTTTGAATTGCTAATCTTGTGGTATTCTTCTTTTGAACAACTAAAGAGCCCAATACATCATACAAACTAACAGTGTAATCACTTTTGTTATTTATTTTTACATTAATAAAATTACGAGCAGGGTTAGGATAAATACTAAACTCATCTTTATGGTGATCTAAAACATCAAGAACAGTTGAATCACTTCCATCACAATCTTCATCAATTCCATTGTTAGGAATATCCGTTTCATCAGGGTTAATGCCTGCATTCGTATCATCACAATCTGTTCTATTGTCTACATAACCATTTGGTGCTTCGCATGCTTTAATAGTTGAGTTAATGTCTCCAAAGCCATCCTTATCTAAATCAGCATAGAATGTAGTAGAAAAGCCTTCGTCAATCACACCATCACAATTATTATCGATACCGTCACAAATTTCCGTCGCTCCTGGATTAACATTTGGATTATTATCATCACAATCTACATCCTCTGTGTACCCATCCGAGTCTTTATCCTCTAAAGGATTGGGTCCCCAGCTAATTTTAGTTCGTGCGCTTTCTAAATGAGCTGTACTAAGCCATTTTTTTCTTAGAAATTCATTTACTCCTACAACTTGCTCATGCGTAAGCTCTACATCCCAAACAATCAGTTCTCCAACTTTACCATCCCACTCCATCGCGGTCCGATTAACGTCCTTTAAAACCAATTCTGTGAAAACTGATGAAAGCACCATGAATTTCATGGGGTTTGCAGTTGTTAAAGGATTTACCAATTCACCATTAAGGTATACACGCCCGTCTAGTGTAGTTGAAGGTGCACTATTCGCAAAGAGTTGACTGGCATCTGAATGCCTTGGTATAACTTCATCTAAACCCGTAAAAGGAGCAGTTCCTGTAAGTGACAGGTTATTTTCTTCATATACTAGAATTACAGTTCTTAATCTATTCGTAGTATTATCTAAGCTTTGAAGCCATATCGTACTAAAATCGGCTACACCCAGTCCGTTTTGATAATTATCTCGGTAAATAAAGAAATTACCTTCTCTAAACCTACCTCCTTGTTTGAAAAGCCAATCGTGAGCAGCACTACTTTCTAAAACATCATTTGTTACCCCGTTCCCATCAAGGTCTGATGCATCTGCCCAAAGCGTAATACCTGATATGGTCCTTGGATCTATTGGAACAATAACTGGTAAGGGCTTACGTGTAGCAGCAAAATAATATCCGTCACTCGATGGAGTAAATGTAGTACCATTATGTAGTTCCACGCCACTTTTAGATTGATCATACCAGATATACTCATGATCACCTTTTGGATTCACAATTGTTAGTGTGCCTCCAGATTCAATAAGCTCAGGTACATCAGGCATGGTAATAGCAAATCCTTTTACTACTGAGGCAAAGGTTGATAATGATGTTTCATATGCTTGCACATAGTATGGCCCAGGGTTATCTGGTTGAAAACTTGTTCCAGTATGAAGTCTCCCTGTCATATCAGCCTTGGAAGCCCAATGGTATGTGTAATTCGGGTTAGGGTTATTTACTTGAACTTGATAATTTCCATTTTGACTAACTTCTATAGGTTGTAATGAAACGATTATATTTTTAATTTCAATAATTTCTTCAAAACAGCTGCTATTCACATCCTTTATTTGGTATTTATAAAAAGTAGGAGCCAGATCAATTGCTTCATTCTGATTTTTAAATTGTGGCATTTCATAATATTCAAAACTTGCAAATTCCACTTCCTTTATGGCAAGCCAGCCATCACCCCAATTTTCGGTAATGAGCAATCGAAAATATCTATAGGAAGTCGGTTGATTCAATTTAAATTCAAACCGTTGCTTTCTTTCGGGGAATTCAAAATTAGTAATGGTCTCAATATCCAACCAATTGGTTTCATCATCCGAGCCCTGCAATATCCATGATTTAGCATCACGCCCTTTAACATCATCGTTAGAAGTAACCGAGTAAGCTTCAATTTCTATGCTTTCTTTAAGATCAAAACCAATGTAGTTATTGCCAGTAAAACCAGCAGCCCAAAAATTTATGTGTTCATCACTATTGTCAAATGCTCTAATTGGTACATGGCCATTAGTAGAACCACTTGAAATTACTTGATCTGCTACTGGGCTTGTCTGATCTGTAAATAATTTTTCACTCCATATTATTTCATATGGTTTTTTACCATAATTTAGTTCTAGAGAAATACTTCCATTATTATCACTGTTCGAAGCATGACTGGCAGTTACAAAAACTCCTAGTGGATTAGAAATTTCAGAAACCGTAATTTCACGGATTACAACACATCCAGTTGAGGAGGTAATTCTAACACTATAGGTACCTGTTGGTACTTGAATAGTAGGCGCAGTTGATCCAGTTGACCAAAGGTATTCGATTGTTGCTTCATCTACAGGGTTATTATCTTCTATGATATTCTGTACTGAAATATTCCATAGCCCTGCGTAACTACTGCTAATAAAACCAAAATCTAATATTGGGTCTTGAATTACCTCAACTTCTTCGGTTACACTACATCCATTTGCATCACTAACTACAATGGAATGAATTCCAGGAATCAAGTCTGCAACTGGGCTTGTTCTAGTTACACCATCAACAAAAATTTCGTATGGAGCTGTTCCTCCAGATGGCTCAATGGATATTGAACCATTTGCTAAACCAGTACAATCTGCATTTGTTACAGTAGTAGCTATAGCAAGATTGTAATCACTAACAGCAGTTTGGTCAATAGTCCATATATGCGACTGTTTTGGTTCTGGGTACAAATTTTTGAACTTTTCATCATAACGAACAAACTCGGTTTCATCAGATACCACCAATTCTACAGTATAGTTATTACACGCATTAAAGGTGACATCAATAGACTCTACATCCTCTTGATATAAAACACCATTGACAAACCATTTATATTTCTGCGTATTCGGCTCAGGTTTAAGAATGTTTGCTGAAAAAGTAACCGTTTCATTGCCATCTACAGTAATGTTTTGTGAAGCAGGTAATGGGTTTTCTATAACATTAACATACTTATACAACATAGTAACAAATCGTTGCAAACATATGGAGCACATATTCTGCCCATAATTATCGCCAAATCCACCTGCTCCCATAAAACAAGATCTTGCTGTGGGTCTGTAGCTTCCAAAATATCCAGAAATATTTCCCTCAAATAATCCAATTTCATTGGTGTAAGATGACTTATATGGTGTAGGTAATTGTAGACTTGGGTCTATCCATTTTCTCCACGGAATTTCATCTAGAACTGTTTTCCCTGTAAGGTTAGATCCTTCTATGGAAACAAAATTATTCCAAGCTCCACTAGCGGTATATTCATCACTTACACCTGGCATGGTATGGTTGAATTCATGAAATACTGTATGAGCATCTAGCCCATAGAGCTGAGCAAAGCCTGTTCTTTTAGCTCGATCCACTCCGGCTCCACCACCTCCTCCTCCATCCAACGAGTACAGCATAGTAGCCCATCCATGTTCCTCGTCTGCAAAAGGTAGAAATAAGGCATCCCGAACACCATTCGCTGATTCATAAAAACTAGGAATTGTTTCGAACACCAAAGGGTCTGGAAAAAACACGCTATGCACATTGAAAAAATTACGATACTGAGAAAACCCCCTTTTATTATCGGGATTATTTATATCAAAGTATGCTAAAATAAGTGCAATATCGGCGTCAAGTGCAGCCTTGGTTTCATAAGTGTGAGTACCTTCGGGGTTGGTTAAATTGGCTATCGCGATATTAATACGATTGTCTTTTGGTCCATTATTCATCAAAACCTCGATATCAAGTGTCGCGACAATTTCTTCAACGGTTTGGCTGTATGATTTAAAACTTAAAGCAACGGCAATCAATATTGATAAAAAATATTTGATCTTCATAATATGGGGTTATTTGATTTTCGAAAAGTAAAAATACTTTTTATACGAATATTATAAGCGTTCTTGCATGTGACAAAATCTAGCAAACACTCTAAAGCAAGCAGAAAACCAGAATTTAACGAAAAGTCATTAAGTAATTTAAGTAATTGTTATATTTGTTAAAATCCAGTTTTATTAATATCCCTATTTCAATTATTATATGAGATCTTATTTTATGCTACTTTTTTCTTTAGCAATTTTCACTTCCTCATTTAATGGATATGCTTCCACTATTCAAATTTCTAAGGACACCTTGTTGTTTCAACAAAAAATTGATTCCGCTGATTTTTATTTGCACTCGAATATTCAAAAAGCTTCAGCATTTTATTCCGAAGCATTAAACCTAGTTACAGCTCCAAAAAACGAACGCTTGAAAGCTGCCGTCTATGGACGTCTTGGTTCGTTAGAACGAATGAAATCTAACTATGTAAAAGCTTTAGAGTTTCATTTAAAATCTTTGCAAATTCATGAGAAACATTTTGATTCGCTAAAAATCGCAAAAAACTTTCACGACATTGGAATCGTCATGCGTTATCAAAAGCAATATGATAAATCTGAGAAATACTTAAAAAAAGCAATTGCACTAAGAGCACAATTAAATGACACCGTTGGCCTTGGTGGAAGCCATTCTATGTTAGGTGTAATTTACAGAAGGCAAAAAAAGTATAAAGAGGCAGAAAACCAATACTTAATAGCTTTGAGCTTGTTTACTTTAATAAATGATAAAGAAGAAATTGTACATGTAAAAGGTAATTTAGCAAGTCTGTATTATTTTCAAAAAAAGTATTTGAAGTCCAATACAATTAATTTAAATTGTTTGCCCTATTTAAAAGAAATAGACAAAAAATCTTCGCTCGCTACAAGATACGCTAATATAGCAAGAGGTTATCAAAGACTAAAAAAATACAAAATAGCTGTCAAATACTTCGACTCTGTAATAGCTATTTCAAAAAAACAAGGCTATACAAGGCAACTTTCAAATAATTATAACGGACGTAGTAGAATGTATTATTATTTAAAAGATTATAAAAATGCTTTAAAAGATTATAGGTCCTATAAAAAAACGAATGATTCCGTTTTTAACATTAAAAAAACAAGAGAAATCACGACCCTTCTTTTAAATGTAGAGTTTGAAAAACAGCAAGTCATAGACAGTCTTCAATTCTCAGTAAAAGAAAAAAACCTACAATTGATTGCCGAATCTGAAAAAAGTAAAAACAGACTGTATTCATTACTCCTTTTTGTTATAATTTTAATAGGAATAGTCCTTTTTTATGTTTTAAAACATAAAAAAAATATTGTTGAAACTAAGTTAAAAAACAAAGCCCTTCTAGCCAAAATTCTTGAACAGAAACTAGGCATCAATAAAAGGGAATCAGAACGAGTTATAAATGAAAAGGCTATTAATCTGACTTATAAAAAAAACCTTCTTTCTTTTATTTCTAGGCTATTAAAAAAAGGGAATACCACAACAATATTTAAAGATTTAAATGTGCTAACCATAGAATTAAATAACCAAATAAATAAAGAGTCTAGTCAATCTGTTTTAGATGAAGATTTTGAAAACTTGCATGTTCAATTCGAGAAAAAATTAATACAACGACACCCAACTCTTACAAAAACTGAGCGAGAAATTTGCAGTTTAATACTTGCCAATAAATCAATCAAAGATATTGTTAGTATTAGAGGTGTAACTTCAGCCTCTGTTCAATCTATTCGATATCGAATTAGAAAAAAACTTAACGTAGAAAAAGGCCAAGAACTACATCAGTTTCTTAAAGAGTTATCGTAATTTTCATATTGAGATACCAAAACACCAAGCAACTAAATAACAACACATTATATCACTTCAAACAACTTACCTGGTAATGGTTTTAATACGCCTTTCATTTCTAATTGTAACAACATTGGTGCTAATTTGTATATCGGAATTG
>JAESTF010000255.1 GCA_016763795.1 Flavobacteriales bacterium | reverse complement strand
TCGAGAAAGTAATAAGTAGAAAAAAGGATAGTAATGTTTTCACGATTTAATAGTCTGTTATGTTTACCAACGCGGTTCTATGTCATGTTTCAATGTTTCTTAAAACATGTTGTTAAACGAAAGTACGGTTTTTTAGCTAAAAACTCAAGAGTAGGTTTCTCTACAAGTAAAAAAAATCCTCACAGTAATGTGAGGATTTTAAGTTTCAAATATAATGTTATTCTAATGTTCGTGTCCACCAGGTCCGTGAACATGCCCATGCTCAACTTCTTCTTTGGTTGCTTCTCTAACTTCTACAATATTACCTGTAAAATGTAAATCTTGATCTGCTAAAGGATGGTTTACATCAGCAGTAATTGTTTCTTTGTTAATAGAAACGATTTTAGCAGGATGTACTTGCCCATTTTGATCTTCTAAAGGTAAAACGTTACCAACAGCAACTTCTTCCACCAATTTACCTTCTTTCATAAACATATCCTGAGGCAATTCAATAATTGCTTCATCAGTTCTTTTTCCGTACGCATTCTCAGACTTAATCCCGAAAGAAAAAGTGTCACCAACATTTAAGTCTTTTACTTTATTTTCAAAATCAGGAATCATTTGACCCAAACCAGTTAAGAACATTAATGGTTCTTTTCCTTCGGTAGATTCTATCATTTCTCCAGCAGCAGTATCTTTATGTAAATTATAGTTTACTGTTACTACATTTTTTTTTGTTTCACTCATATTTTTTATTTTTCACAAAAATAAACTTAAAGAAATAACTATTTATACATTTGATGAATCATTTTTAAGAGTTTTAGATGGACGGATTAACGTTAATACTTTTATTAGGAGCAGATATTCTTATTGCTTATTTAATTGCAAAATATCAGCAAAGTAATGGTTATACTTTTTCTAAAAGTTTTATTGGGGCAATTATAGGGATTATTGGATTAACGTTGTTGCTTATAAAAGGACTTGCATCAATATTTTGATTCAAACTTATAAACTTAGTATAATCGAACTACTATTAATATCTTTGTTTTATGATTTTGGTAGCAGACAGCGGTTCAACAAAAACAGATTGGCGATTAATTGATGAAAAAGGAAAAGTTAGGCAGTTTTCAACTATAGGTTTTAATCCCTATTTTATTAATTCGACTGATATTTTAAGTGAGTTAACCACTTCAACTATTTCAGCGATAAAAGGAAATGTTTCGAAAGTTTATTTTTATGCTGCGGGTTGTTCAACTCAAGAAAATAAGGATGTTGTTAGAGAGCCTTTAACTACTTTTTTTAGCAATGCTAAGATAGAAGTTGAACATGATATGTTAGCTGCTGCACGAGCTACTTGTAGTAAAAAAAGAGGAATGGTTGCAATTTTAGGTACAGGCGCTAACTCATGTTTGTATAACGGAATTGAAATAGTTGAAAATGTTAGGGCTTTAGGTTTTATTTTAGGCGATAGTGGAAGCGGAGCTGATATCGGAAAAACATTTATTAAAGCTTTTTTAGGTGGGGAATTGTCATTAGAAATAGAAGAAAAATTTAAAAAAGAATACAATTTAAATGCAGATAGTATTTTAGACGCAGTTTATAAAAAAGCACTGCCTAACCGATTTTTAGCAGGGTTTAGTCATTTTATTTTTAATCATATAGATAATCCTGATATTCAAAAAATGGTAGAACATCGTTTTGAATTATTTTTTGAGAAAAACATTTGTAAATATTCTGATTACGAGAATAATACGTTGCATTTGGTTGGGTCAATTGCTTTTGTTTATCAAGAAGTGCTTAAAAAAGTAGCCTTAAAATACAATGTTAAAATAGGTAAAGTAATTAAACAGCCTATAGAGGAATTAGTAAACTATCATTTATCTTAAGTTATAAGTTTAGAAGATTAAAAAATGTCAGTTCGAGTTAAATTTTGTAAGAATTTATTATCGAGAACATCATTTTAATGAAATCATTAATTTTTGATATAATTTTTCTTCGAAAAACCATTCGAATTAACACTGATTCCTAAAAACTAAACACCATCAACTAAAAACTATTCAGGTTTAAACCAATCACCATTACAACGCATAACTTGCTCTATAATGTCTCTCACACAACCTTGTCCGCCATCTTTATCGGAAATGTAATGAGCAATAGATTTAATTTCTATCACTGCATTTTTAGGGCAAGTAGCAACACCGCATTCTAGCATTGGATAGTAATCAGGAATGTCATCACCCATATAAAGCACATTTTTTGAAGTGATATTTTTATCCTTAAAGTAGTTATGTAATACTTCAATTTTATCAGAAACACCTAAAAAGACATCGGTAATACCTAAATATTTAAAACGATGTAAAACAGATTGCGAATTTCCTCCCGAAATAATAGCAATATTATATCCCTTTTTTAACGCCATGGTAATTGCCATTCCATCTCTGGTACTCATTGTGCGGAGTTGTTCACCTTTTTCGGTAACTAATATACTCCCGTCAGAAAGCACCCCATCAATATCAAATACAAATGAGTTTATTTTTGGTAAAAGTTCTTTAAAATTTCCCATTATTTAAGTCCAAAATTTGAAAGTGGAAAGGTACAAACTTTTTGCTTAGCATTATCCGGTACTACTCCCTAACCGAGTAGTCAGGCATTCAAACACAGAAAAAATTATTCAGAATTATTCGCTGAATTGCTAATAGCATCGCTCATCAATCTGTAAATTTCTTGATAACCTTTATTATTTGATAGCATTTCTAAATGATTGTTTATCACCGTATCATCATTTCTTTTTGCTGGACCTGTTTGTATATTCTTAGGAGAGTTATGTTGAGTTTTTTTTGCTGTTTCTAAAATAAGTGGTTTCAGAATATCAAAATCAATGTTATTTTGGTTCAGAATATTTTCTGAAATGGTATACATATAATTACTGAAATTACAAGCAAATACAGCTGCTACATGAATCTTCTTACGCTGTTCGGAATTTATTTCGTAAACATTATTTGATAACACTTTTGCTAACTCTAACAGTATTTTTTGTGTACATTCATTATTTGCTTCTATACAAAAAGGTACTTCAGCAATTATTACTTCAGCATTTTTAGAGAAGGTTTGTAAAGGGTAGAAGATACCGTAATTATTAAAACTTGCTAAAACACTCATAGCAATACTGCCAGAAGTATGTACCACTATTTTATTTTTAAAGCATAATTGCTTTACGATTTCTTCAATAAAATCATCTTTAATACAAACTAAATACAAATCACTTTCATCTGTAATAAACTTAATATCATCACAAGGCATTGCATTTAGAGTGGATGCTAATTCAAAAGCATTATCTATAGAATTACTATAAACCTGATTAATACAAAATCCTTTGTTTAATAACGCTTTACCAAGATGTGTTGCCACATTTCCTGATCCAATAATGGTAATGTTTTTAATCAACTTATTTCTATTTATGCTGTGTAAAATTAACTAATTTTGTCCGCATAATTTTATAGAATTATTGTATGCTACAATCCATTAAAAACATTCTATTTTCTACCAAGTTAACAGCAGTTTTGTTATTGGCTTTTGCTTTCTCAATTGGATATGCAACATTTATAGAAAACGATTACGGAACACCAGCGTCTAAAGCGTTGATTTTTAATACACGTTGGTTTGAGTTAATTATGTTGTTATTGATTATTAATTTAATTGGAAACATTATTAAGTACAAATTAATAAGGTGGGCTAAAGCTGCAACATTAATGTTTCACTTGGCATTTATTGTAATAATTATTGGCGCAGGGATAACACGTTACATCAGTTTTGAAGGGGCAATGCATATTAGAGAAGGTGCAACAAGTAATATTATTGTCTCATCAGATACTTATTTGCAATTTAAAGTAGATGATAAAGTAGAGCAATTGACTTATGATAAAGAGCTATACTTAAACTCAAAATATAATTCAAAATTTAGTCATGATTTTGATTTTAAAGGAAATGAAATAAAGATAGCGTACAAAAATTTTATTCCTAATTCAGTAGATACTGTTGTTACTTCAGAAAAAGGTAAAACGATTATTGAAATTGTTACTGTTGGTAAAGGAGGAAGACTTTCTCGATATATAGAAAATGGGCAGACTAAATTTTTTGGAAAATTTCCAGTAGCTTTTAATGATAACTCGGTAACCGAGTCTATTAAAATTAATGAAACGGGTTCTGGTTTAACCATCGATTCTCCTTATGATATTGAGTTTTTAAGAATGAGTGATCAATCTAAAGGAATGATTGTTAGAGACAGTACCCAAGAGTTTAAAAATAAAAGGTTGTACACGTTGGAAAACATAAGTATGGTGTTTAAGGAGGTACACAAAAATGTAATAATCAAACAAATATCTGCTCCTAAAACCAATAAGAGTGGTGAAGATGCTTTAATTGTAGATCTTACCTGTAATGATAAAACTAAGGAAGTAGTATTGTTTGGTGGACAAGGTTATACTTCTAATCATACTATTTTTCAATTAAATGATTTGAATTTTTCGTTGTCTTATGGTTCAAGAAATATTATAACTCCTTTTAGTATAAGATGTAATGACTTCGAGTTAAAACGTTATCCAGGCTCGATGAGCCCATCTTCTTTTGCAAGTGAAGTTAGTGTAATTGATAATAGAAATGGAGGGATTGAGTTTGATCAACGAATTTTCATGAACAATGTGTTGGATTATGATGGCTATCGTTTTTTTCAATCTAATTACGATCAGGATGAATTGGGTACCGTTCTTTCAGTAAACCATGATTATTGGGGGACATTGATAACTTATATTGGTTATACTTTTTTGTTTTTAGGGATGATTTTAACGTTAATGATGAAAGGCTCAAGATTTACGATGCTTAGAAAAAATATTAAGAAGTTAAAAGAGCATAGAAGTAAAGCGGTTAGTTTATTAATTTTCTTGGCTACATTTTCTGCCACTACAGTAAATGCACAACACAAAGGACATGATCATGGTGTAGTAGAAAAGAAAGCAGCAATTGTTATAGACGAATCTCATGCAGAAAAATTTGCACACCTTTTAATGCAGGATGCCAGTGGAAGAATGAAACCCGTACATACTTTCGCATCAGAATTCCTAAGAAAAGTACACCATAAAAATAAGTACGAAGAACAAAGTCCAGAGCAGGTGTTGTTAAGTATGATGTATAATCCTGGTTATTGGCAAAGAGTCCCTTTTATTTACATTAATCGGAATAATGAAAGGCTAAAAGAAAAATTGAAAGCAGAAGGGAATTATGCATCATTTATTAATTTTTTTGATGATAAATTTCAATATGCATTAATGGAGGATGTGAAAGCTGCAAATGCCAAAAAGCCTGCCGATCAATCACAATACGATAAAGATATATTGGCTGTAGATGAGCGTATTAATATTTGTTATATGGTTTTTGAGGGCTCTATTTTAAAATTGTTTCCGAAGGCAAATGATGCTAATGATACTTGGTTTAGCAGTTTAGATTATAAAGAGTTTACCACACACGATTCTATTTTTGTAAAAGCAATTTTGCCCATGTATTTTAATTCTATATCTCTTTCGTTAGAAAAAGATGATTGGAGTGTTGCGGATAGTAACTTAAAGTATATTGATGATTATCAACGAAAGTTTGGTGCAACAGTTTATCCTGAACAAACTAAGATTGATATGGAAATTAAATATAATAAGATTCACATTTTCAATCTATTGTTTAAGTATTATCCATTGGTAGGTTTACTAATGATGTTCTTTTTGTTTTCGGATATTTTTAATGATAAAAAGTGGAAGAAAATAGCTGTAAATATATTGAGTGTAATATTGATGGGCTTATTATTTGTACACACAGGTGGTTTAGCCGCCCGTTGGTATATTGCTGGGCATGCACCTTGGAGTAATGGTTACGAAGCCATGTTGTTGGTTGCTTGGGTAGCTCTCTTAATGGGGTTTATTTTCTCTAGAAACAATAAAATGACGTTGGCAGCAGCAGCAATATTGGCTTGTGTGATTTTGTTTGTAGCCAACATGAATTTTTTAAATCCTCAGATAACAGAATTAGTACCTGTACTAAAATCATATTGGTTAATGATACACGTTGCCATAATGGTTGGGAGTTATGCACCATTAACGTTGGCAGTGTTATTAGGGTTTATGAACCTTCTTTTAATGATTTTTAAAACGGTAAATAACAAAACAAAAATTAACAACATTATTAAGGAATTGACTTTAATAGTAGAAATGAATATAACCGTTGGATTGTTTATGGCAGCTATTGGTACTTTTTTAGGTGGTATATGGGCAAACGAAAGTTGGGGTAGATATTGGGGGTGGGATCCGAAAGAAACTTGGGCATTAATTATCGTTTTGTATTACGCTATGATGTTGCACTTACGTTTTATACCCAAAGCAAATGGAAGATTTTTATTTAACTTATTAGCCGTATTAGGTTTCTCGGTTATTTTAATGACTTATTTTGGTGTTAACTATTACTTATCTGGTTTACACTCTTATGCAGCAGGAGACCCTGTGCCAATACCTACATTTGTGCCGATTACAGCAGGTGTAATACTCGTAATTGCTGCAATTGCTGGATGGAGAAATAAGAAACTACCGAGTTAATAATTCTATTGAGAGAGCATCTGATTTCCCCTGGAGTTAGTCACAGAACCAGTAATAATAAGAAAGTTTTAAGTTTAGATTTGTTGGAAATTATTCCACTTTAGTAATTTTAAGATAAATATTTTTATCTGGAGTATAAGAAGTTGTGGTTACTGTTTTGCTAACACCATTAGCTCCAGTAGCACAGGTTGCATCAATTGATGTTTGATCTAATTCAGGCCCATATTCAGTCCAACTAAATGATGTATGGGCACTATTTAAACTTACATTAGCTGCAGCATTATAATGCAAATGACTACCCGAACTGTGATTATCTCCTTGCGCATTTCTACTCCATGTTTGACATTCTTTTTCAGAATCAAAATACAATTCCTTACCTGTGTGGGTGTATACTCCGTTGTTCTCAGTAAATATACCTACTGTAATAGTTAGAGAAGAGCTAGAATTAGAGTTAGTTTCTTCTTCTATAATAATTTCTCCTTCTTTACTACAAGATGAAAAACTGAAAATTACGATGACAGTATATAGCGCTTTTAGTAATGTGTGTTTATTCATGTGTTTTATATTTATAAATTTATAAGGGTGAAAATACTCAGAAAAAATATTATTATCAATAGACTCTCATACCTATAAAGTTGAGTTCTATTTAGAAAAAGAACAATTTTATAAGAAGCTGTTTAACTAAGAAAAAGATTGCGAAGTAATTAGTTAATTCCTTTAAACAAGTTTTGGTAAAATGCACCTAAAAGAGGTACTGCCTTTTTTTCTCCATTTATAGCAGCAATTAGTCCTATTATCCAAAATACAAATACCATAATGTATGCTCCCATAATTGCTAACCAACCAATAATAGGAATAAACATTAAAATAATACTTGCCAAACCAATAGCAAAACTGGTACAAAAAATACCTAAGGCTTGTCTGATATGAAAAGCACCTAATTCGGATTTATTGTTCTGGTCGTTATTCATCACTAAAGCAATAATAAAACCTATTAATGTACAGTAAGCTAAAATTCCTACTGTTTTTCCTTTATCTTCTTGAATTTCCATAGTCAATGTTTTTTTTCAAATATATTAAAATAAATTGATTGAAATAAAATTTATTATTTCTTCTGTTTGGTTTGGATGAAATGAAGTATAATCTCCACTTTTATTAAACCATCCTATTTGCCTTTTTGCATATCTTCGAGTATTTACTTTAATTTTTTCGGTTGCATCTTTTAAAGTTATTTGATTATCTAAATAATCAAATAACTCAGTATAACCTACAGTCTTTAAAGCATTTTTTTCTTTGTACTTAATTATACCTTTAACTTCATTTAATAATCCTTGTTGCATCATTAAATCAACCCTTAGATTAATTCTGTTAAATAATTCTTCTCGCTCCCTTTCTAAGCTGATTTTTAAAATGTTAAATGGTCTTTGTTGCTTTTTTCCTTTACGTATTTCAGAATATTTTTGACCAGTGAGGATACAAACTTCTATAGCTCTTTCTAAACGTTTGTAATTACTTAAATCTATTTCTTTATAAAATTGAGGGTCTAATTGTTTGAGTTTTTCTTGCAGAATCTCAATTCCGAATTTATTGTAGAGATGATTTATTTCATTCCTTATTTTTTTATCAGAAGTAGGAACCTCCTCATCAAACCCATTACAAAGGATATCTATAAATAAGCCCGAGCCACCTGTGAGGATAACTATATTATGTTTTTGAAATATTTCTTCAAGAATAATTAAGGCATCTTTTTCAAAATCATTTACATTGTAATTTTCTGAAATAGAATGAGAATCAATAAAATGATGAGGTACACCATCCATTTCTTTTTTAGATGGTTTGGCTGTACCAATAGCTAATTCTTTATAAAACTGACGAGAATCTGCCGATATAATTTCTGTATTAAAGTGTTGAGCAACCTTTACACAAAGGTTTGTCTTTCCAACTGCAGTTGGTCCAGTAATTACAACTAATGTTGGTTTGTTTTTTAAGGACTGCAAATTGGAAACTGATTACTGGTAATCATCAAAATCATCAAACCCTTCAAATATGTCATTAGGGTCATCTCCTTCCTCTCCGAAACCAGCATTTTTCAATAATTCACTAGCCATTTCTTCCTCGCTCATCTCTTCTAACGCTACTTTAGGTATAGGAGCTTCTCCTTGAGAATAAACTACTTTAGGATAAAAAGCAGCTGCATTTTCTTTTACCGTAATTTCAATTAATTCGATAAAAAAGTTTTGCAGGTTTAAAAAATCATAAGAGTATAGCAAGTGAGCTCCGACACAATTTGTTTGAGAATTGATAACGGTATCCGACATTACCAATACTTTTTCTTGTTGATTTTCATCAATTTGCATGTCAAATAATGTTATTTCCTGACCTTTTTCCCAATCATCATTACTTAAATAGAATGCAGCCATCTGAGAATTGTCAAAGCCATAAGCAGCAACAATAATTTCATGTAAGTCGTAAAAGTTTTGAGTGCTTTTAATTTCTATATCTCTAAAAATTTCTTCTTTTGATTCTAATAAAACTCTAAATTTATAAATGCTCATATCCTCTGAGTTGTGTGGGTTTGTTTTATTTTTCAAAATTAGTAATTATTTGTTAGTTGTAAGTCCAAGTTTCTTGCCTTTATCAAGCATTAATTGATATGCTGCTTCATCGGTATTTTCAATGTCTCCATCTAAAATAGCTTCTCTTATAGCATCTTTAATGGTTCCAATTTCTCTGCAAGGTTTTAAATTAAACGTTTTCATAATTAATTCACCTGTAATAGGAGGTTGCCAGTCTCTTAGCTTATCTTTTTCTTCAATTTCTTTAAGTTTGATTTTAACGAGGTCAAAATTTTGGTGATATTTTTTTACTTTAAACGGGTTTTTTGAAGTAATATCTGCGTGGCATAAAGTCATTAAATCGTCAATATTTTCACCAGCATCAAATAATAGTCGTCTAACAGCACTATCACTAACAATATCTTTAACTAAAGCAATGGGTCGTAAATGTAAACGAACTAATTTTTGAACGTATTTCATTTTTGCATCTAACGGAAGTTTTAATTTTTTAAAAATTTGAGGAACCATTCTAGCTCCTTTATCTTCATGTCCATGGAAAGTCCAACCATGTCCTTTTTCGAAACGTTTTGTGGCAGGTTTAGCAATGTCATGCATAATAGCAGCCCAGCGCAACCATAAGTTATTAGTGTTTGGACATATATTATCTAGTACCTCAATAGAATGGTAGAAATTATCTTTGTGCCCTTGTCCGTTAATTATTTCT
>JAESTF010000254.1 GCA_016763795.1 Flavobacteriales bacterium | reverse complement strand
GGATATGGATTTTAGAAAATTGAACAATATAATTGGTTGGATGATATGGATGATAGCAACATTTGTATATGTTTCTACTATTGAGTCAACGGCAAGTTTTTGGGATTGTGGAGAGTTTATCGCAACAGCATATAATTTAGAAATTGGGCATCCACCAGGAGCACCACTTTTTATGTTGGTTGGTCGTTTTTTCACCATGTTTGGTTCTGGAGAAATTGCGGGTTATTCTATTAATGTATTATCTGCACTAAGTAGTTCATTTACAATATTGTTTTTGTTTTGGTCAATTACGATGATTGTAAGAAAATTGGCAATTAAATCAGGTGAGATTACAGAAAGTAAAAGAATTGCAATATTTGGAGCAGCAGTAGTTGGTTCGTTGGCCTATACTTTTTCAGATTCATTTTGGTTTTCGGCAGTAGAAGGAGAGGTTTATGCAATGTCATCTTTATTTACATCGTTAGTTTTTTGGGCTATTTTAAAATGGGAATCTGTTGCAACAGAAAAACATAGTACACGTTGGATTGTTTTTATTGCTTATTTAATGGGGTTGTCTATAGGGGTTCACCTACTTAACTTATTAGCAATACCAGCAATGGTTTTCTTATACTATTTTAAAACAAGAGAGCTTAATATCAAAAACTTTTTTATTGCAGGAGGTTTCTCTGTTTTAGTATTAGGAGTAGTACAATTCGGAATTATACCAGGAACTGTAAGCTTAGGCGCTAAATTTGAGTTATTTTTTGTAAATTCATTGGGAATGGGATTCCATTCTGGATTATTAGCATTTATTTTTTAATAGTCGTGCTTTTGGTAGTGGGACTTTATTTTACACAGAAACATGGGAAAGTGGTTTGGAATACCATTTTGCTATGTACTACAGTAATATTAATAGGGTATTCTACATATGCTGTAATCATGGTAAGATCTGCAGCTAATCCACCAATGGACGAAAACAATCCAGAAAATGCATTTAGTTTATTATCATATTTAAATCGTGACCAATATGGTTCAGCTCCTTTTTTATCAGGACAGTATTATAATACACCTTTAGATGTAAGAGAACCTTATCTAGAAGGAAAGCCAGTTTATTACCAGAACAAAGAAACAGGTAAATACGAACAAACGAATAAAGGAGAAAAAAATAAGCCTAATTATGATTCAAAAGCTTCTGGGTTTTTACCTCGTATGTGGAGTTCGCAAGCGCACCATAAAGACCATTATGAAATGTGGGTTGGAGGCATAAAAGGTAAAAATAAACGAGCTTCAAATGGTGAAACTATTAAAGTGCCAACCTTTGTAGAAAATATGGCTTTCTTATTCAGTTATCAATGGGGACACTTATACTGGAGGTATTTTATGTGGAATTTTGCAGGAAGACAAAATGATGTTCAAAGCACTAAACCAACAGATATTACTAATGGAAACTGGATAACGGGTATTGCTCCTTTAGATGCGATGCGTTTAGGTAATCAAGATAAATTACCAGAGAGTATGATAGGTAACCCTGGACATAACAAATATTACATGCTTCCATTTATATTAGGATTAATTGGTTTAGTGTATCAATTTTATAAAGACCCTAAAGATTGGTTGGTTTTAGGGTTGTTATTTTTCTTTACAGGGATGATGATTAACTTTTATACCAATCCACCATCTCCACAACCAAGAGAGAGAGATTATGCTTATGTGGGATCCTTTTATGTATTTGCAATATGGATAGCCGTAGGAGTTTATGCATTATATGAAATGTTAAGTAAAAAAATACCAAAAACAATTAGTGCAGTTGGAGTTTCTGTTGCGTGTTTAATTTTGGTACCAACAATAATGGCCAACCAAAATTGGGATGATCATAACAGAAATGGAGTTTACACAGCAAGTGATTTTGCTAAAAATTATTTAAACTCATGTGCGCCAAATGCTATATTATTTACCAATGGTGATAATGATACTTTCCCACTTTGGTATGTGCAAGAAGTACTGCGTTATCGTACCGATGTAAGGGTGGTTAATTTAAGCTTATTAAACACTGATTGGTACATCGAACAAATGAGGAGAAAGGCTTGGGATGCAGATGGGATTCCACAACGATTACCTGAATCAAAACTAAGACAAGGAACGAATGATTATTTACCTATTTATGAAAAACCAGGTGTAACAGGTTTTAGAGATGTAGATGAAATGATTGCTTTTGTAGCAGATGATACACCAAAATCAAAAGTGGGAGTAGGACAGAACAGAAAGCAAGTAGATTATTTTCCGTCTAAAAACTTTAAAATTTCAGTTGATAAAGCTAAGGTGTTAGCAAATGGAACGGTATCTAAAGAAAATGCAGATAGAATAGTAGATAATGTTGAGTGGACGGTAAACAAAAGTTATATCATGAAAAATGATTTAATTATTTTAGATATTTTGGCTGCTAACGATTGGGAAAGACCAATTTATTTTGCCATTACAACTGGAGCTGATAGCTATTTGGGATTAACCAATTACTTTCAACTAGAAGGTTTAGCTTATCGTTTAGTGCCTTACAAAGCTCAAAGTAACGATGGACAAACAGGAGAGGTTGCTTTAGATATTATGTACAAAAACTTAATGACTAAATTTAAGTGGGGAGGAATGAAGGATGATGATATTTATATGAATGAGAACAATAGAAGAATGTGTATGAATTTCAGAAACAACTTCTCACGTTTATCAGGAGAATTTATTAGAATAGGAGAGAAAGAAAAAGCTATTGAAGTTTTAGATGAGTGTATGGAAGCAATACCTGAAAGAAATGTTCCATTTAATTATTTTGTACTTTCCATTGCCGAAAATTATTATAGATTAGAGGAGTACGAAAAAGGAAATAAGATTATTGGAAGTTTGGTGGATAGATATGAGAATGATTTAAGGTATTATTTGTCGCTTAAAGGAAAAGATAGAAAATATGTTAAAGAAGAATCTGATAGAGCTAGATACATTTTACAGCAAATTATTATGATGACAAATGAACGTTATAAAGAAGCTGGAATGCAAGAAGGAATGCAAGACAGGTTTACGAGTATCAATAGCTTATTAATGAACCAACCCCAATAGCAATTACTAGTTAAGAAAGAGAAATGAAAAAATTAATTAGAAATATATTAAGAAGTTTAGGTTTGTACTCTAGAGCATTAGATGTAGAAAATAAAGTAATTACAGTTTTTAAAAAAGCAGAACGTAAAGAATTCTATAGCGAATTTTTAAAAGAAGGCGATTTAGTTTTTGATGTTGGTGCGAATAAAGGAAATAGAACTGTTATCTTTTTGGAGTTAGGAGCAAAGGTAGTAGCAGTTGAACCTCAAAAAGAATGCTACGAACATTTAACAAAGCGTTTTGGAGATAGAATTGATTTAATTAAGCTTGGTTTAGGTGAAAAGGAAAGTACAGCAACTATGTATGTTTCAGGTTCAACATTAATATCTTCATTTTCTAAAGAACATGTAGATGTAATGAAAGAAGATCGTTTTAAAGGTGCTGATTGGGGAGATACCATAGAAATTGAAATGACCACAATGGATGTTTTAATTGAAAAATATGGAACACCAGATTTCTGTAAAATAGATGTAGAAGGTTATGAATACGATGTTTTAAAAGGGTTGTCAAAACCATTAAAAGCACTTTCATTAGAATACATTGTTCCAGAAAACACACAAGTTTTAGTAGATTGTTTAACACATTTATCAAAACTTGGAACTATTGAGTGTAACTTCTCTTATGGAGAATCTATGAAGTATAACTTGTCTCAATGGAAATCTGGACAAGAAATGATTTCTTATATCCAAACACAAGAATTTACCGATACATCTTATGGAGATGTTTACATTAGGTTTGTATAGGAAGTAAAAAAATATTATAATTTAAATCCCAAATGGTTTCCATCTGGGATTTTTTTATGGTCTAAATTGTCATTCAGAACAAATTTCCACTATCGTTTTAGTGATATAATAAAACGAAGTGAAAAATCTGTTTGGGGTCCGAAATAATACTTTGACTCTCTTAGGATGACATTTCCGAAATAGCAATCGTTCTTAATTGTT
>JAESTF010000028.1 GCA_016763795.1 Flavobacteriales bacterium | reverse complement strand
GAGAAGCTAAAAAGGCTTAAAGGAAGTAGATGTCATTCAGAACAAAATTCTTCAAGACTGTTTTTACAGTGTTAGAAAAATGAAGTGATGAATCTATTGATTAGAGACTATAAATAAGAGCCATCACTTCAATTTGTTAATCCCAATATAAAATTGGGGCAAATTATCGTTCAGAATGACACACATTATTAAAATAACAGTACAACTTTTTACAAACTAAATACATGAAAAAAAACATTCTATTTATTTTACTTGCTGTATTTCTATACTCTTGTTCAGTAGAACCAAAACCAATCGTTTATGGTGATGATCATTGCCATTTTTGTGATATGACAGTGGTTGATAAAACACACGCCTCTCAGTACACTACAAAAAAAGGAAAATCATATTCTTTTGATGCTGTAGAATGTTTGGTTAGAAAGTTAAATCAGGATAGCAACGAGGATAAAATGGCTTTTATATTAGTTGCCAACTATGCCAATCCTGGAAAATTAGTTAACGCAACCTCTGCTACTTTCTTAGTTTCTGAAAAAATTAAAAGTCCAATGGGAGCTAATTTATCTGCATTTAGCACTTCCGAAACTGCAAAAAAAGCACAATCGATGCATGGAGGAAAACGCTACACTTGGCAACAAATAAAAGAGAAACTTAATTAATAAACAACATGCGAATTTTAATTCTCATATTTTTATTTTGTGGTTTATTTGCTCAAGCAAATACAATTGTAGTAAATAGCTCCTCTAAAATAAATACCATAAAAAAAGGAGTTTCACTCGCTCAAGATGGAGATACCGTTTTAGTAAAAAAAGGTATTTATAAAGAGCATCTAATCAATATTTCTAAAGCCATTCACCTTATTGGAGAGGGCAACCCTTTAATAGATGGCGAAAACAAAAACAGAAAGTATTCTGGCAATAAGTGCAACCGATTTTAGTGTTTCAGGTTTTTATTTTAAGAATGTGGGAATGAGTTACACCAAAGAAATTTCAGCCATATTTGTATCCAACAGTAGAAATTTCACCCTAAAAAAATAATGTGTTAGATAATGTTTTTTACGGCTTTATTATCCAAAGTTCAAAATATGGCGTAATCCAAAACAACAGGGTAACAGGCAATGCAAAAAACGAAGCATCCTCTGGAAATGGAGTGCATGTTTGGAAATGCAAACAGTTAAGAATAGAACAAAATACTGTTTCAGGAATGAGAGATGGCATTTATTTAGAGTTCATCAATAAAAGTTCTGTATCAAATAATACAAGCAAAAACAATGTGCGTTATGGTTTACATTTTATGTTCTCAAACAACAACGAATATCATCATAATGAATTTAAAAATAATGGGGCAGGAGTGGCAGTAATGTTTTCTAAATTTATTAAAATGCACCACAATACCTTCCATTTTAATTGGGGTTCTTCCTCTTATGGCTTATTGTTAAAAGAAATTAATGATGCAGAAATTCATCATAATTATTTTGAGCAAAATACCATAGCAATTAACATTGATGGTTGCTCAAGAATCAATTATCAAAACAATCATTTTGTAAGAAATGGTTGGGCAATAAAATTTACAGGAGGTTGCTACCTAAATATTTTTAACTACAACAATTTCTTATCTAATTCCTTTGATTTATCATACAACAGTAGACTAAACGATAATAAATTTGAAGCCAATTATTGGAGCGAATACACGGGCTATGATTTAGATAAAAATGGTATTGGAGATGTGCCTTACCGACCTGTAAAATTGTTTTCGTATATCGTAAACAGAACGCCAGAAACCTTAGTTTTATTAAGAAGCTTATTCGTAGATATTATTAATTTTTCTGAAAAAGTATCTCCAGTATTTACACCAGATCAATTAGTAGATGCCCAACCCATAATGAAAAAAATTAATGATCAATTTTAAAAACATACATAAACGTTTTGGCAAATTAGTTGTTTTAGATGACCTCAATTTAGAAGTTAGCGAAGGCGGTGTATTTGCTATTTTAGGACCAAATGGTTCTGGTAAAACCACGCTAATTAAAGCTTTATTAGGAATGGTAATTCCTGAAAAAGGAGAAATTCTTTACAATGGTAAAAGCGTTTTAAAACAATGGGAATACCGTAACAACTTAAACTATTTACCACAAATAGCCAATTTTCCTGCAAATTTAACGGTTACAGAGTTAGTTGAAATGGTTAAGAACCTAAGACCATCAAAAACCAATGAAGAGGAACTGATTAAACTCTTTGGTTTAACACCATTTTTAAAACAAAAACTAGGTAACCTATCAGGAGGAACAAAACAAAAGGTAAACATTGTGCTTGCCTTTATGTTTGATAGCGATTTAATTATACTAGATGAACCCACAACAGGTTTAGATCCTATTGCGTTAATTTATTTAAAAGAACTTATCCAAAAAGAAAAAGAGCTCGGAAAAACAATTTTAATTACCAGTCATATTATGAGTTTTGTGGAAGAAATGTCGGATGAAATTGTGTTTTTATTAGATGGTAAAATATACTTTAAAGGAACTATTGAAGCCATCAAAAAACAAACAGAAAGTGCTACATTAGAAGTAGCTATTGCTAACCTCATAAAAAAACAATATGTTTAAGATATTAAAATATAGTGTTTACGATTTGCTTCGTAGCAGGTGGAGCTACGTTTATTTTGTCTTCTATTTAATGTTAGGTTTTGTGTTGTTGTTTTTAAATAATGATATGAACAAAGCCATAATAACGTTAATGAATATCATTATTGTATTAACACCACTTATCGGAACCATATTTGGTGTAATGTATTATTACCAATCCAAAGAATTTACAGAATTGCTTTTAGCTCAACCCATAAAAAGGAGCAAAATATTTATGGGTCAATATCTCGGAATTTCGCTCTCCTTAACGCTTAGTTTAGTGTTGGGATTAGGAATTCCTTTTATGGCTTACGGGCTGTTTAAATCTTCAGCAATATTTGACTTTTCGTTACTGTTATTAGTTGGAGCATTCTTAAATTTCATATTTGTAGCGCTCTCTTACAACATATCTTTATCTACTGAAAACAAAATTAAAGGTTTTGGTTATGCCATTTTAATGTGGCTGTTTTTAGCCGTTATTTATGATGGCTTATTTCTTATTTCATTGGTATTATTTAACGAATACCCTTTAGATAAATTTTCGTTAGCTGCTACTATGTTTAATCCGATTGATTTATCCAGAATATTAATTTTACTTAAATTAGATATTTCGGCACTTTTGGGTTACACAGGAGCTGTATTTAAAAACTTTTTTGGAACAGGTTTAGGTATGTTATCTTCAATAAGTATTCTGTTTTTATGGGTATTTATTCCTGTTTGGAACATTATAAGAAAAGCAAATAAAAAGGATTTTTAAACCCATTATAACAAATCAACGAAATGAGTTATCTGGTTGTAAAAAATGTCAGTTCGAGTGAAATTCAACAAGAATTTTGTATCGAGAACAGCATTTTTAAAGAAATCATTGGTTCTCGATACAATTTTTAAAGAAAAATCACTCGAACTGACAATTATTTCCTACATTGAAGTAAGTATGCACTTGCAAAAGCTTTTAAGTAACCACCCACAAAATGTAAGCTACATCACCTATGTAATAAGCATGAAGACGTAATTTCCAAATTAAAAAGAGGTTAGCTGATTCGTTTATTTTGCCTACAGTCGTACTATTTTTTTATTAATTTCACGAAATGAACTCCAACACACATCCAGCAACAGTTATTAAAGGAACAGCTTACTCTATTTTAGATCTTGCGATTATATCAAAAGGCAACTCTTTACAGCAAACGTTTAACGATTCTGTCGCGCTGGCTCACGTAGGAGATGCCGAAGGTTACACCCGTTATTGGTTTGCAGAACACCATAATTCTGATGCAATTGGCAGTAGTGCTACTGTTGTTTTAATTGGGAAGATTGCTGAGGTAACAGCACAAATAAGAGTTGGATCTGGAGGGATTATGTTACCCAACCATTCCCCATTAATTATTGCTGAGCAATTTGGAACCTTGGGAACTTTATATCCCAACAGAATTGATTTGGGCTTGGGTAGAGCTCCCGGAACAGATCAAGCAACAGCTAGTGCTATACGTTCTGATTTCTACCAAGCGATGATGTCTTTTCCAACTGAAATTGAAAAGATACAACGCTATTTTTCTACCGACAATGGAACTGAAAAAGTACGTGCAAATGTTGCCGAAGGGATTAATGTTCCGCTCTATATATTAGGTTCAAGTACAGATAGTGCACGTATAGCCGCAAAAAAAGGATTGGCTTACGCTTTTGCAAGTCATTTTTCTACTGGTCAATTAATTAGTGCGCTAGAAATTTACCAGAATCAATTTCAAGCTTCAAGCACTTTAGATAAACCTTATACGCTTGCGGGTGTTAATGTTATTGTGGCCGATACCGATGAAGAAGCTGAACATATTTCTACGACTCTCTACACCCGAATTATTGGTATTCTTACTGGTAATAGAGGTAAATTGGTAACGCCTTTTAAAATGACCGATCAGTTTCGTGATACCATTCAACAATCTGCGGTTCAACAAATGGCTAAATATGCTTTTATTGGAAGTAAAGAAACCGTTAAAAAAGGAATCAAATCTTTTATGAAAAGCACTCAAGTAGATGAATTGATTGTGGCTACCAATGTTTATTCTTCAGCAGTGCGAATAAAGTCTTACCAACTTTTTGCTGAAATTATGCGAGAATTGAATGAAGAGGTTTGATAATAAAAGTCAACCATTTTGACCCCGTAAATCCTATATTTTGAATTGTAAAGAAATGTAAAAGATCCTTGCAAAAAAACGTTTACACTTACATGTTGAGCTTATATGGGTTTAATAATAGTAGAATGTTTACCTCCATAAAATTTATTAAAGATTAAGCAAGCAGTAAGATCTCCTGTAACATTAACTACTGTTCTAAACATTCCTAAAATACGGTCTATCCCTATAATGACTATTAAACCATCTACAGGTATTCCAACACTTTGTAAAACAGAAGCCAAAATAATTACTCCACCACCTGGTATTGCGGGGGTGCCAATAGACGCTGCTACAACCGTAACCGTTATTAATACCAAGTTGATTAAACCTAACTCAATACCATAAGCTTGGGCCATAAACAACGTAGTTACACATTGAAATAAGGCTGTACCGTCCATATTTATGGTAGCTCCAACAGGTATTACAAAATCACTAATATTAGAAGATACTTCTAATTTTTCATCAGCAGTTTTCATAGAAACGGGCATTACCGCAGCAGAACTGGCGGTAGAGAATGCCAACAATTGTGGCTCTCGTATTGTGTTTAAAAACGTTAATGGATTCTTTTGGGTAACCACCAAAATCATCAGTAAGTAAAAGAGTGTTAACACAATTAGCCCCAATAATACTACCATCATATAGTACCCTAATCCTAAAAATATTTCTATCCCTATACGCGATAATAAGGCTGCCATTAAACCAAATACCGCATAAGGTACCAATAACATAGCCCAAGAAACTACTATCATACAAATCTTTTGAATGGCTTCTATAAAACGAATTACTGGTCGGGCAATGTCTTCTTTTAATTGGGTTATGGCCACTCCAATAATGATGGTGAAAATTACTACCCCCAACATTTCTCCTGTTAAAATAGATTCTAAGGGATTGTTCGGTATCAGGTTAGCGATAGCCATTGGTATGTTCTCCAATAATGTTGGGGCTTCTTCAGCAACTATAGATGATTTACCATTGTTCGGAAACCCTCCCAATTGAAAAATGTACTCCCCAGGTTTTAAAATGAGAGTTACCACCAAACCGATAATAATGGCTACAGTGGTAGTAAACACAAAATAAAGCAAGAGACTTAGTCCAAAAGTTTTTAGATTTTCTGAAGTATTACTAATTATACCCTAAATAATGGAGGCAAAGATCAATGGGATCATAATCATTTGCACCAAACGCATAAATATTTGTCCAGGCAAATCGAGCCAATTGGCAGCCCAAGACCCAACACTTTCAGAAACTAAACCTGTAGAAGGATTAAGTAACAAGCCAAGACCTGCTCCTGCAACTAATCCAATCATAACTTTTAGCCATAATCTACCCTTTATTAACCGATCTAAATGGATGGATAAATTATTAAGCGGCCTAATTTCTAACATCATTAATTGTAATGTTTGTACATTTAAATGTACCTATTCTTTTTTATTTTCAGGTCTATGCTTCCACATCATCATAAACTGAGCAGAAGCCATTCTTCTAGATGCTTCTTTAGCGTTAGTGGCAAGTTTACCCTCAAATAATTCATCAATGGTTTGGAACCAGATATTGATCCATTGTCCGAAATGAGTTTGCTCTACCGAGTAGTTTAAACCCTTATCTACATCAACATGTTTTTGCGAAGGATTTCCTTTAAATTTTGGAATGCCAAATAAGTTTGTTTCCCAAAAATCGGAAAGTTTACTTAAATGTTCTGGCCATTTCTCTTCAGGAATATGTTTATTAAAAATAGGGCCTAATAATTCATCAGCTCTTACTTTTCCGTAAAAAGTGTTTACTAATTTTTCTATGTCTGCTCTGTTTTCAATATCTTTCATTGCCTCTATTTAAGATTGTTTAGCCACTTCTTTCACTCGGTCTGCGGAATCAAATGTTGATAAGGTTAATCGAACAATGCTATCTTCTTTTGCTAATAAGCTATGAGGAACATTAGCATCTAAGTAAATTAAATCTCCTGTTACTAAATTCATTTCATCATCATTTACACCAAAATTAATGGCTCCACTATGTATTTCTATTGTAATAGGGAATCCAGCTTTATGGGCCTTCATTTCTTGCCCTTTTTTAAGCAGAATTCTAATTTCTTTAGATACATCTGTTTCCATCATTACATGAATAGATACCTTATCCTCATTGTAAGTTAAATCGTTTCTTAAAGAACTTGTTTTCATAATGTTATAAATTTTTAGTAAAGTTCTATAAGATAGATAATATATAAAATGATTTAAGTCATAAACAGATACTTAAAAGCAGATTAAATTCGCTTAAAAAAGAAGAAAATGAATTTTGAGTATTTTACATTAGCAAGAGTTTTACATGTGTTGGCTGTTATCTTATGGATTGGAGGAGTAGCTATGGTTACTACAGTTATTATTCCTGCAGTAAAAAAAATAGCAACTAAAGAAGATCAAATAAAAATATTTGAACAAATTGAAGGCAGATTTGCTATGCAAGCAAAAATTACAACACTTATTACAGGAATTACAGGTTTTTATATGATGTATGAATTAAATGCTTGGGATCGGTATTTAGACATTCGATATTGGTGGGTGCACGGAATGACAATTATGTGGTTT
>JAESTF010000253.1 GCA_016763795.1 Flavobacteriales bacterium | reverse complement strand
TTTACATATAGCGAATGGAAGATGATTTTGATTCATATAACGATGAAACTGATTACACAGCGTCATTAGATCGGTTTGAGGAAATGCTTAGAGCTGGCGAGTCTTACTTTTTTGATGTAGAAGAGTTTGAAGTATTAGTTGATCATTATTTAGATAAAAGTGATATTAACAAAGCAAAACAGGCTATTGATTTTTCTTTACTACAACATCCTACTGCTTCTGTTTTAAAACTAAAAAAAGCACAGTTTCTATCAGCTATACATAAGCCTAACAAAGCCTTAGCAATACTTAATTCATTGGAGTTATTAGAACCTTTTAATTCAGAAATATTCTCAATTAAAGCAAGTATTCACAGTCAATTAAGGCAACACAATAAAGCAATAGAAAACTTTTACAAAGCCTTAAAATTGATTAATGATGCTTCAGAAAAAACAAATCTTAAAATTAGTATCGCTTTTGAATATGAAAATTTAAATCAATTTGATAAAGCCATAGGAATTCTCAAAAAATTATTACAAAAAAACCCCGAAAATGAAACAGTTCTTTATGAACTTGCTTTCTGCTACAACCTTAAAAACGACACAACTGGTAGCATTTCATTTTTCTCTGATTTTATTGAAGAACATCCTTATAGTTATTCTGCTTGGTACAATTTAGGAGTTGCTTACAATCGTGCTAATCTTTTTGAAAAAGCCATAGATGCTTACGATTTTACTATTGCCATAAAAGAAGATTTTGCTTCAGCTTATTTCAATAAAGCAAACTCATTAGCTTTATTAGAAAAATATATAGAAGCAATTAACACCTATAAAGAAACCTTTGAGTACGAAGAGCCTGATGCAACCACCTATTATTATATTGGTGAGTGTTACGAGAAATTAGGCGATGCTGAATTAGCAATTTCCAACTACTCTAAATCAACAAAATTAGATCCGTTTTACGCAGATGCTTGGGCAGGAATGTCTGTTATTAACGAATCAGAAAACAAAAGTCAGTCAGCAGTTTTTTACATCAAAAAAGCATTAGAATTAGAAAATAACAACTCAGAATACTGGTATATCTATGGGGATATTTTAGCGAAAACAGGCTTGTTTGATGAAGCAATGATTTCCTACAATAAAGTAATTGAATACGATGAAGAAAATGAAGAAATTTGGTTAGACAAAGCCGAAATTGTAAAAGATCATGAAAATTTAGATAAGGGAATTATTGTTTTATATGAAGGTTTAGAAAAACAACCTGAGAACTATTTGCTTTACGCAAGATTAGTTGCATATTTGCTGATGAATAGAAAAATTGATGAAGCCATACAGAGCTTGATTGTTTTACTTACAAATGATAAAGAAAATGTTTCTGCATTAATGGAATATTATCCTGAAGCGATAAATTTCCCTAAAATTGTAGAATTGATAGATAATTTTAAAGAAGAAAAATGAATTTTGAATTGCCGCACATCCCAAATCGGGACAATGCACCCCGAGAGAATGGTTTAACAATGATGATGGATAAAGGTTTAAGCTGGAGAGAAGCTGAAAATTTTGTTGATGCATCAGCACACCTTACTGACTTAGTGAAGTTCGGTTTCGGAACATCTTATGTTACTAAAGACCTACAAAAGAAGCTTGATATATATAAAGCTGCAGGTATTAAAACTTATTTTGGAGGAACACTGTTTGAGGCTTTTATAGCTAGAGGAATGTTTGATGATTTCCGAAGATTAATGGATAAATACAACATGGAAACCTGTGAAGTTTCTGATGGTTCTATTGAATTACCTCAAGATAAAAAATGCGAATACATTGTTAGTTTAGCTAAAGATTATAGAGTTTTATCTGAAGTAGGGTCTAAAGAAGAAGGTATTTTTATTAGTCCTAATAAATGGATATCTATGATGGAAACTGAATTAGCTGCAGGATCTTGGAAAGTTATTGCCGAAGCTAGAGAAAGTGGAAATGTAGGTATTTACCGACCTAACGGAACTGCTCACGTTTCTTTAGTCAATAAAATAATTGCTAAAATTAAGCCTGAAAATATTCTTTGGGAAGCGCCTAAAAAAGCACAACAAGTTTGGTTTATTAAACAGTTTGGAGCAAACGTAAACTTAGGAAATATTGCATTTAACGAAGTTATTCCGTTAGAGTGTTTACGTTTAGGATTAAGAGGTGACACCTTTTTTGATAGTTTACCTGAAGCAATGGTCTCTGAATTTAAATAGTCTAAAAAAAATGAATACCATTTCTCCACAAGAATTAAAAATAAAAATTAACAATAACGATTCTTTCTTATTAGTTGATATTCGTGAAGATTATGAATATGAAGATTTTAATATTGGAGGAATAAATGTTCCTTTCGATCAGGTTTTTTCGTCATTAAATAAATTTAATACTGATATGCCTATAATTTTTATATGTAATACTGGAAAAAAATCAAGAGCAATAATTCATACGATTAAACGTAAACTCCAATTAGAAAATGTATACTCTCTTGACAGAGGAATAACAGGATATGCTGCAGAAATTGATTAAAATTCAAAAAAATACAAATTTTAGCCTTTTACTAAATGAGAACTCTTAAAGATTACGCAATACTTTCTGCAAAAGGGATAGCAATGGGAGCTGCAGATGTTGTGCCTGGAGTTTCTGGCGGAACAATTGCTTTTATAACGGGTATTTATGAAGAGCTTTTAGAAACTATCAATTCTGTTAATTTATCTGCATTAAAAAAACTAAAAACAGAAGGTTTAAAAGGTTTTTGGAAACATATTAATGGTAATTTTATTGTAGCTTTATTTTTAGGTATAGGAATTAGTGTTTACAAATTAGCTGGGATAATTATATTCCTTATGAGTAATCACCCAATTCTACTTTGGTCATTCTTTTTTGGGTTAGTTATCGCAAGTGTTTATTTAGTAGGTAAAAAAATAGGGAAATGGAATATCTCTAAAGTTATTGGCTTACTCATAGGAACTGGAGTAGCATTTTACATTACTCTACTTTCCCCAATGGAAAACCCAGATGCCTTATGGTATGTATTCTTATCAGGAGCTATTGCGATTTGTGCAATGATTTTACCTGGAATATCCGGTAGCTTTATTTTATTATTATTAGGTTCTTATGAGTTAGTTCTCAATTCAATAAAGGATTTAAAACTAACTATCATTGCTGTATTTGGAGCTGGCTGTGTTGTTGGTTTACTTTCTTTTTCTAAGCTACTAAGTTGGATGTTTAAAAAACATCACGACTTAACTATTGCTATTCTTACAGGTTTTTTAATTGGTTCTTTAAATAAAATTTGGCCTTGGAAATTTACTATTTCTACTAGAATTAACTCACACGACGAAATTGTTCCTTTTATGCAAGAGAATATATTACCTACTAATTTTAATGGCGATGCTCAAATTTTATTAGCTATTGCAATGGCCATTTTTGGCTTAGGGTTAATCCTTTTATTGGAAAGGATAGCGACTAAAAAATAAGCCTCTTAAATTTAAAGTTTCTTGTTAAACAAGTCTTCCTTCTCTGCTAATTTATGAATGTACTTTAAATTCAAGTTATCCTCTAATTGCATTAAATGCTCTATCCGATGACAATCAGTACCAACGGCATCAACTAAATTTGCATCAACCATTTTCTCTGCCACCTTTCTTGTCTGTGGTGAATAATGACCTGTTAGAGATAACAAGTTCATTTGTAATAATACACCTCTAGCTCTTAATTCATCATATCTTTCAAAAGTATCATACCAATATGTATAACGCTCTGGGTGTGCTAAAATAGGTTTATATCCTGCCATCTGAAAATTAAAAATTACCTCTTGCAAGTTTCTTGGTTCTTGCATAAATGGCAACTCAAATAACACATGATTATCTCCAAAAGTTAAAATCTCTTTTTTATCTATTAACGCTTGTAAACCGTCATCTAAATTATATTCAGCTGCTGCAGAAATATCAATCTTAATATTTTTCTTTTGTAATTCTTCTCTTAAATCATTCAATCCACCCAAAATTTTATCTGGTGTATTTTGATAGTAATCACACATTACATGTGGAGTAGTTACAATCTTCTTGTAACCTAAATCGACAAACTTCTTAACTAGTTTTACAGATGTTTCCATATTTGGAGAACCATCATCTATGCCTGGAATTAAATGGGAATGAATATCTGCTCTGAAAACCGAAAGACTTATCGATTCTAGTTTAGGTTCACTTTTAAATATTTTGCTAAAAAAATTCATTATATAATTATTGGTGTCTGGTTGCTGGTATTTATTCTTAGTTTTTTATAAACTAACAACAATAAACCACACAGTAAAATCTAATTTACAAATTCTTTTTTAAACCAATCGATGGTAATTGCTAGACCGTCATCAATTCCAAATTCTGGATTATAACCTATTAATTCTTGCGCTAATGAAATATTTGCAAGTGAATCTCTTACATCTCCTGGTCGATCTTCTCTATAAATAGCTTTTACATCATTCCCAACAATATCTCTAATAGAATTAAACAACTCATTTATTGTTACTCTACCTCCACAAGCAATATTTACAATCTTACCTTTTACTTCTTTTTCAGAAAACAACGCTTTAATATTTGCCTGAACAGCATTTTCTACAAATGTGAAATCTCTACTTTGACCTCCATCACCGTTAATATAAGGCGATTCATTTTTTAATACAGCATCCATAAACAATGGAATAGCTGCAGCATAAGGTCCTGATGGATTTTGATTTGGTCCGAAAATATTAAAATACCTTAAACCTATCACATCTAATCCATACACATCTGCAAAAACTTTGGCATACAATTCTTTAGTATGTTTACTTACTGCATAAGGAGAAAGCTGCCTTCCTATATTCTCTTCTATCTTTGGTAATTCTTTACTATCTCCATAAACTGATGAAGAGCTTGCAAAAACAATTCGTTTTACGTTACTATCTTTTGCAGCAGTTAACACATTTAAAAAACCTGTTGCGTTTGCTTGATGAGTAGCTAAAGGGTTTTCAATTGACCGTGGTACAGAACCCAACGCTGCTTGATGTGAGATATAATCGATACCGTTCATTGCACTTTTACATGTTTCTAAATCTGTAATATCACCCTCAATAAATTTAAAATTAGATTGATTGATAAATTGCTCAATATTAGATAAATATCCATTTGATAGATTATCTAATACAACAATTTTTCCAGCATTGTATTTCATTAAATATTCAACAATATTAGAGCCAATAAATCCTGCACCTCCTGTTATTAGAAAAGTACTCTTAGAAATATCTTGTGTGTGAAATGGAGTATCGTACATCTATCTTTCTGCGTATTGGGTTTTATAATAATTTTCGTATTCTCCTGATGTAATATTGTTCATCCATTCTTCATTTTCTAAATACCAATCAATTGTATTTCGCATTCCTTCTTCAAACTGTAGAGACGGAACCCAGCCTAATTCTTCTTTTAATTTAGTGGCATCAATTGCATAACGCATATCATGTCCTGCTCTATCTGTAACGTAAGTAATTAGTTTTTCAGATTCTCCTTCTGGTCTACCCAGTTTCTCATCCATTACTTTACACATTACTTTTATCAAGTCTATATTTTTCCATTCGTTATGACCACCAATGTTGTAAGTTTCTCCATTTCTTCCTTTATGGAAAATTACATCAATTGCTCTGGCATGATCATTTACCCATAACCAATCTCTAATATTTTCTCCTTTACCATAAACTGGCAACGGCTTATTATTTTGAATATTATTAATAAATAAAGGAATCAATTTCTCAGGAAACTGATGTGAACCATAATTATTAGAACAGTTAGAAATTACGATAGGCATCCCATAAGTATGATGATATGCTCTTACGATATGGTCTGAACTTGCTTTAGACGCTGAGTAAGGACTACGAGGATCATAGGATGTTGTTTCTAAAAACATCCCTTTATCTCCTAACGAACCATAAACCTCATCTGTTGAAACATGATAAAATAACTTATTGTTAAAGTTATCTTTCCAACTATCTTTTGCTGCATTTAATAAATTTGTTGTGCCAACAATGTTAGTCATAATAAACTCCATCGGGCCTTCAATAGATCTATCTACATGAGATTCTGCAGCTAAATGAATTACTGCATCAAAGTTATAATCTGAAAATAATTGATTAACAAAATCAGCATTAACAATATCTCCTTTCACAAACTCATAATTCGGTTTATCTTCAATATCTGTTAAGTTGGCTAAGTTTCCTGCATAAGTTAATTTATCTAAATTGATAATTTTATAGTTAGGATATTTCCCTAACATAAGCTTTACCAAATGAGAGCCTATGAAACCTGCGCCTCCAGTTATTAAAATAGTCTTATCCATTATAAACTCCAGTATGTTAAAGTATTAATTTTTCCGCTGTAAATTCCTTTGATGTCTACAATTACAGGATTTTCTGATGTAATTGATTTAAAATAAGCTTCATCAAAACTACTATAGTCTTTATGATTTACTGCTACAATAACAGCATCATAATCATTTGCCATTTCAGTTGTCAACCCAAAACCATATTCCTCTTTTAAGGCGTCCGAATCAGCATGCGGGTCAACAACTTCTACGGTTGTTCCGAAGGATATTAACTCATTAATTACATCTACAACTTTAGAGTTTCTAATATCACTCACATCTTCTTTAAAAGTTGCTCCCATAACTAACACCTTCGATTCGCTGATGTGTTTTCCGTTAGCAATAATCATTTTTACTGTTTGTTCTGCTACATATCCTCCCATAGAATCATTAACAAAACGACCAGCATTTATAATTTGGGCATGATAGCCTAATTCTTTTGCTTTGTATGTCAAATAATACGGATCAACACCTATACAATGTCCACCAACTAACCCAGGTTTAAATGGTAAAAAATTCCATTTTGTACCTGCAGCTTCCAACACAGCTTGTGTATCAATATTCAATAAATTAAATATTTTAGCCAACTCATTCACAAAGGCTATATTGATATCTCTCTGTGAGTTTTCAATGACTTTTGCTGCTTCAGCTACTTTTATTGAAGG
>JAESTF010000252.1 GCA_016763795.1 Flavobacteriales bacterium | reverse complement strand
TTTTATAAATTCTGATGCCAAATTATAATTCTTATTTTTGATTTCTTTAAAAAAAGAATCATGAAAATACTAATTACAGGAGGAGCTGGATATATCGGGTCTCATACTATTATAGAGATTATTCAGAATACCAATTGGGAAATAATTTCTATAGATAACTATTCGAATTCTTCTGAGGAAGCTTATGATAGAATTGAAAAAATTACAGGAAAAAGAGTTAAGTATTATAATGTTGATTTGAAAAATTTATTAGCAACTGAAAAAGTTTTTAATGAAAACCCAGATATTAAAGGGATTATTCATTTTGCCGCATTTAAAGCTGTTGGTGAATCGGTAGAACAACCTTTAATGTATTATGATAACAACCTTAATAGTTTGAGTAATATATTAAAATGCCAAGCTAAATATGATGTTCCGAATATCATTTTTTCATCTTCGTGTTCTGTTTATGGAAACGTAGAAGAATTACCTGTTACAGAAAATAGCAAGTTGAGAAAATCAGAATCGCCTTATGCTTATACCAAACAAATAGGAGAGGTAATGGTTGATAATTTTATAAAAGTAAATGAAGAGTTAAAAGCAATTTCGTTACGTTATTTTAATCCTGTAGGAGCTCATATTAGTGGCTTAAACGGTGAATCTTCAACAACAAAACCAAATAATTTAGTTCCATTTATTACCCAAACTGCTATTGGGAAATTAGAAAAATTAACTGTTTTTGGCAATGATTATGATACAAAAGATGGGACTTGTGTTAGGGATTATATACATGTTAGTGATATTGCTAATGCGCATGTTTTAGCATTAAAATACCTTATAGATGGAGTTGTAGAGAAAAAACATGATATAATTAATTTAGGGACCGGAGTTGGTGTAACCGTTATAGAAGCGATTAATGCTTTTGAAAAAGTTAGTGGAGAAAAATTAAATTATGAAATTGGAAATAGAAGAGAAGGAGATATCGCTGCCATTTATGCAAATAATGATAAAGCTAAAGAAACTCTGGCTTGGGAATCAAAATACAACTTGGATGATATGATGCTTTCTGCCTGGAAATGGGAGAAATACCAAGAAGAAAATAAATTTTAATTAAAAGCTTGTATTAAATCAGATTTAATATATATTTGCAGCCGCTTAAGGGCGATTAGCTCAGTTGGTTCAGAGCACCTCGTTTACACCGAGGGGGTCAGGGGTTCGAATCCCTTATCGCCCACAGATAAAAAAGCCTCATATTTTATATGAGGCTTTTTTTATACCTGCCTTTAATTAAAAGAATAGAAACAATATTAACCTAAAACATTAGTTTTGTTTTACTAAATGAAATTCAGTATCTATATAATATTATTGTTAGCTTTTTTTCAAAATAGCTATGCGCAAGAAAGAGTTACAACTTTTGGCCTTCAATTAAAACCGATAATACCTACAGAATTTTTTAATGCTGGTAAGCAGATAAAAACAAATAATAATATTGAATATATTAATCAGCCAAAATTTGGGATGAGTTTTGGTATGGTAATAAGAAAAGGTCTTACAAAATCATTATCTATAGAAACAGGCCTTAATTTTTTAAAAAGAAATTTTGATTTAACGATAAATGATTCTGACTCTTCTTTTTCAGGTACATCAGATTTTAGTATTGTAAATTATGAAATTCCTGTATTGGGGATGGTCTATGTAAAGTTAGGGAGAAACATGTTTATGAATGTAGCAGGAGGTATTTCTTTTGATATTTATCCAACACCATTATTTGTGCAAGATGATTATTTTACGAATGCAATTAATAGATCAAACTGGATCCAACCAAGTTTAATAGCTAATGTTGGTTGGGAGTACAGAACAGAAAAAAGTGGCTATTTTTATTTTGGTGCATCATTACATCGTTCGTTTTCTAAGATATTTACAGAATTTATAGGTTATACATATATTGCTTCGAATGGAAATAGAGTTTTTATTGATGAAACAACATTTGATTTATCTGGTAATTATTTAACGATAGATTTACGCTACTTTTTTCATGAAGATCAACAGAAAAAGAAGAAGAAAAAGAAAAAAGGGGAGAAAACAATTAAAGACCCGAATGTTCATTATAAAAATGGTAAACGAATTTTTATTGATCCCCGAAAAAAGTAAGCTTATTCCTGCTTAAAAATTAGTGAAGCAGAATTGATACAATACCTTAAACCAGTTGGTTTAGGTCCATCACTAAAAACATGACCTAAATGTCCGCCACAATTTGCGCAATGCACTTCATTCCTTGTGTAGCCTAAATCATCATCAGTGCTTTGAGAAACTCCATTTTCAATAAAAGTATAGAAACTTGGCCATCCTGTACCCGATTTAAATTTAGTATTAGATGTAAAAAGTTTTTGTTTACAACCGGCACAACTGTAGATTCCAGATTTTTTATTATCCCAATATTTACCTGTAAAAGAAGCTTCGGTTCCACTTTTTCGTAATACACGGTACTGTTCTGGAGATAATTTTGCTGCCCATTTTTTATCAGAAAGTTCAAATTTATATTTTTTTTGAGTTTGCGGAGAAGTTTGTCCACAAGAAAGTAAAGTGGAGCAAAGGATGGTCGTTAATATAATAACTTGTTTCATGGTTTGTGTTTTATAGAACTTCAATATTAACTTTATCTGACTTGATTTATTATAAACGCATCTAAAAATAGTTACTTTTGTCTTTCAAAATAGATTAGCAATGAAGATTTCTTATAACTGGTTGAAGAACTATATAGATGTTAAGGTAAATCCTGAAAATATTTCAGAAATTTTAACTGATAGTGGATTAGAAATTGACGGAATGCAAAAAATCCAAACCATTAAGGGTGGATTAGAAGGTTTAGTTGTTGGCGAAGTGTTAACAAAAGAAAAACATCCAGATGCTGATAAGTTGAATTTAACAACAATTAATATTGGAGTAGAGGAAGTTTTAAATATTGTTTGCGGAGCGTCAAATTTAGAAGTAGGACAAAAAGTAGTTGTAGCTACTATTGGAACAACGCTTTACTCAGGAGATGATAGTTTTAAGATTAAGAAATCGAAAATTAGAGGACAATTATCTGAAGGGATGATATGTGCCGAAGATGAAATTGGTTTAGGAAAAGGGCATGATGGAATTATGGTGCTGGATGCTTCTACTGCAGTTGGAACTTTAGCTAAGGCTTATTTTAATATTGAAGATGATTACGAATTAGAGATTGGTCTAACACCCAATAGAGCAGATGCAACAGGTCATATAGGTGTTGCTAGAGATTTAGTAGCTGTATTAGGACAAAAGCAAGAAATTAACTTAGTAAAACCATCTGTTGATGATTTTAAAGTTGATAATGCAGATTTAAATATCACAGTTGAGGTTGAGGATGCAGAACTATGTAAAAGATATTCGGGAGTAACTATTAATAATATTACGATTAAAGAATCGCCAGATTGGTTGAAAAATAGGTTGTTGAGTATTGGATTAACGCCAGTTAACAATGTGGTAGATGTCACCAATTTTGTGATGCATGAAACGGGACAGCCTTTGCACGCTTTTGATGTTGCAAAAATTAAAGGAAATAAAGTAATTGTTAAAACGGTAGCTGATAAGACGAAGTTTACAACGCTTGATGATACAGAGAGGGAATTGTCTGAAGATGATTTAATGATTTGTAATACCGAAGATGGAATGTGTATTGCAGGAGTTTTTGGAGGAAGTGACTCGGGTGTTTCTAAAACAACTACAAGTATCTTTTTAGAAAGTGCTTATTTTGATGCCGTTTCGGTTCGTAAATCGGCAAAACGACATGGGTTAAATACAGATGCTTCTTTCAGGTTTGAAAGAGGCGCAGATCCAAGAATTACCATTTATGCGTTAAAAAGAGCAGCTAACTTAATTAAAGAAGTGAGTGGCGGAACAGTGTCTTCTGAAATTGTTGATGTTTATCCAACTCCGATAGAAGATTTTAGTATTGATTTTTCTTTTGATAATTGTGATAAAGTAATTGGTCAGAAAATAGATAGAACGGTTATTAAAAAGATTCTAATTGATTTAGAAATTCAAATTTTAGAAGAAAACGGAGATCAATTAAAACTTTCAGTTCCCCCATTTAAAGTGGATGTTCAGAGAGAAATTGATGTGATAGAAGAAGTGTTAAGAATTTATGGGTATAACAACATTGTATTGCCAGATGTTTTAAAATCTTCATTATCATACCGAACAAAACCTGAAAAGGAAAAAGTAACCAATCTAATTTCTGATTTATTGGTTTCTAATGGATTTAATGAAATACTGAATAATTCATTAACCAAAGCTGATTACTATAAAGAAACAGCTGATTCTTTAGTTAGAATTAAAAACCCTTTGAGTAAGGATTTAGATGTGTTAAGACAGTCTATGGTTTATGATGGGTTAGAGACGATAGTTTACAATCAGAATAGAAGAAACAGTGATGTAAAGTTATTTGAATGGGGGAAAACCTATTTTAAAACAGAAACAAAATTTAAAGAGCACAGCCATTTAAGTATGTTTATTTCTGGAGCTTCAGTTAACGAAAACTGGGATACTGCAAATACAGGTGATGTAAACTTTTACCAAATCAAAGGAGTGGTAAACACGATTATGGAAAAGTTTGGGATGAACAAGTTTAATGTTAGAACTGAAGAGTCTGAATTGACTTGCTTAGACTATGGATTAAAATACAAAGTCAATAATATTGATTTAGTTGAGTTTGGTAAAATTGATGCTGCTACTCAAAAACAATTTGATATTAATAACGAAGTATTTTATGTAATCTTTAACTACGACAACTTAATTAAGTTGGTAGGGATGAATAAAGTGGTTTACAAAGAAGTTTCTAAATTTCCGGCTGTACGTAGAGATTTAGCTCTTTTAATTGATAAGGCAGTTGCTTACAGTTCTATCCAAGAATTAGCATCTAAACAAGATAAAAAGCTCTTAAAAGCAATTAATTTGTTTGATGTTTATGAAGGAAAGAACTTGCCTGAAGGTAAAAAATCTTATGCGGTAAGTTTCCAGTTTCAAGATGAAACAAAGACCTTGGTGGAGAAACAGATTGATAAAGTAATGACTAAGATTA
>JAESTF010000251.1 GCA_016763795.1 Flavobacteriales bacterium | reverse complement strand
TGGTGGAGCAACAACCTCAAAAGTCCATACGGCAGTAAAAATTGAAGAGAACTTTACCAAAGGGCAAACGGTTCATGTGTTGGATGCTTCAAGAAGTGTTCCTGTTGTAGGGAAATTATTGAATGATCATAAAGTTGGTTTTGTAAAAGAAATACAAGAAGATTATCAACGATTAAGAGATTTGCACAACAAACGAAGAGCAAAAAAAGAGTTCTTAAAAATTGAAGACGCTCATAAAAATAAATTTCAAATAGATTTTGAAAAGGATAAACCAGTAAAACCTAATTTATTAGGGAACAAGGTTTTTGAGAATTACGATTTAAAAGAAATCGCTGAATATATTGATTGGACTCCATTTTTTAGAACTTGGGAATTAGCAGGGAAATACCCTGAAATTTTAGAGGATAAAATTGTTGGAGAAGAGTGCGTAAAGCTTTTTGCCGATGCTACTCAAATGCTCCATCAAATTATTGACGAAAAATGGTTAGAAGCTAGAGCTGTTATTGGAATTTGGGAAGCAAACTCGGTAAGTGATACCATTATTGAAGTAAATAATGGAGAAGCTAATTTGCAGCAATTAAGACAGCAATCTAAAAAAGTAGCAGGTGTTCCAAGTATTTCGTTAGCAGATTTTATTGCTCCAAAAGAATCTGGAATTCAAGATTATGTTGGTGGTTTTGTAGTTACAACTGGTTTAGGAATTGATGAGCACATAGCACGTTTTGAAGCGGATCATGATGATTATAATTCTATACTATTAAAAGCATTAGCAGATCGTTTAGCAGAAGCTTTTGCAGAATTAATGCACAAGAAAGTGCGTTTAGAGTATTGGGGTTATGCTACTAACGAAAATTTAGATAACGAAGCGTTAATAAAAGAAAATTATAAAGGTATTCGTCCAGCACCAGGTTATCCTGCTTGTCCGGATCATACATTAAAAAGAGAACTATTTAAATTGTTAGATGCTACAAAATTAGCTGGAGTAGAATTAACAGAAAGTTTAGCAATGTTTCCAACAGCGGCAGTTAGTGGCTTTTATTTTGGAAACCCACAGGCCAAGTATTTTGGTTTAGGAAAAATTGCTAAAGATCAAATTCAAGAATATGCAAAACAAAAAAACGTATCAATAGAGTCTGCAGAAAAATGGATGAGTCCTAATTTATCCTATTAATTCCTTTTATTCCCTCCTTGAGGAGGGTTAGGGAAGTTTTTTTTTGTCATGCAGAACAAAGTTTTATCGGAATTTTAATTCCGTAGTAAAACGCAATGATGTATCTCTTTGATTGAAAATTAAATTGTTAAAATAGATTCTTCATTACATTTTCTATGCCTGCTGAAGCAACCAGAAAATATTATTCAGAATGACAAGGTTGAAAAATGGATGAGTCCTAATTTTGATTAATTTCAGATGATGTGTCAAATAATCCCATTCCCCCTTTAAATAAATTTGTTAAATGGAGAAGATAATATTTTTACCAATCTTAATAGGCATAATTTTCGCATAAAGTTTAAAAAATTAACTTTGTGAACGATGAAACAACATCTTAAAATATTAATAATACTATTCATAATTCTGAATTCATCTTTCTTAATTGGCCAAAATGCCGATTGCGACAACTTATTAATTCTGAAAGATACCATTTACCATAGTAAGGCAATTTCTGGTTTTGGAGATAAAAAAGAGTTTAGCGGAAACGAATTAGAAAATGACAGAACGTTTGAAGACGAAAAGAATTCCATTTGGTATTTTATCGTTGCTCCAAGTGATGGTGTCTTTACTTTTGATATCATAACAGAAAACACGAATGATGATTGGGATTTTTTACTGTATAAATACAAAAAGAAGTTTTGTAAACAGATTGAAGATAAAGTGATTGTTCCAATCAGAACAAATTTATCTCGGAGTCCAATAACTGGTTTGTCGAGAGAGGGGGGCTCGAATTTTGTTGGAGCAGGAATTAACGCAAATTATAGTCGCCCAATTCGTGTAAAAAAAGGAGATAGATTTGTGTTAGTGGTTAATAATCCAAAACGGGCAGGGGGAATACATATATTAAAGTTACATTTCCCCCCCAGTAAAGAGGCGATAGAAACAAAGCCAATCAAAGAAGAGCCTATAGAAAGTACAACTACAAAGTTTGAATTAGTTGTAAAAAATAAGGGAACGAAAGATTTGCTTAAAGGAGATTTGTCTATTACTGGTGTTTCAGCGGAGGCCATTATTGTTAATGGAAAATCGGTTTATGTTCAGTTCCTTTCTAAAAAAAATAGAGTGGTTCATATATCTGCTTCTGCAAAAGGATACATGTTATTTGATAAAGAATTGAAAGTTGGAAAAAATAGAGTCATTTTTTCTTATGACATTTTTTTAGAACCAATTAAGACAGGTGCAAAAGTGAACCTTAAAAAGATACAATTTTTGGGTAATCGCTCTGATTTTTTGCCAGGAGCAAGTAGTTCGCTTGAGGCACTATTATCTTTTATGCAAAAAAACCCTAAAGTTGTAATTGAAATTGAGGGGCATGTAAATGGTCCAAAACAAAAAAACTCAAAAGAATATAAAGAGCTATCTTATAGCAGATCGTATGCCGTTAAAGCTTTTTTAATAAAAAATGGAATTGAAAAAGAACGGATAGATTTTAAAGGGTACGGGAATTCACAAATGTTATATCCTAACCCTAAAAGTGAATACCAGCAATCTGCTAATAGAAGGGTAGAAATAAAAATATTATCAAATGAGTAGTATAATTTTAGGAATAGAAACGTCTACAAAAATATGTTCAGTTGCCATTTCTGATGGCAACAAATTATTAGCATTAAAAGAGGAAGGAGGAGAATATTCTCACTCCGAAAAATTGACTGTTTTTATTCAGGAAATATTAAAAGGTGCGGGATTAAAATTAGAGGAGATAGATGCTGTTGCAGTCAGTAAAGGGCCAGGTTCTTATACTGGTTTGCGAATAGGTGTTTCTGTTGCAAAAGGATTGTGTTATGCCTTAGAAAAGCCATTAATTGCTGTGGACACATTGCAAGCAATGGCGTTAGGGGGTTCGAAAACTGAGAAGTTTGATTTATATTGCCCAATGATTGACGCTCGAAGGATGGAAGTCTATACGGCTCTTTATGATGATGAAAATAAAATGGTGGAGATGATTACAGCTAAAATTATTGATGAGAATTCTTTTGTAGAGGTTTTGAATGAAAAGAAAATTATCTTTTTTGGAGACGGAGCTGATAAATGTGAAGCAATTTTAGGAAGTAATTCAAATGCTATATTTAGCGAGAAAGGATTGCCTTCAGCCGAATATATTAACCAAATTGCAATTCAGAAATTTGATAAACAAGAATTTGAAGACGTAGCCTATTTTGAACCTTATTATTTAAAAGATTTTGTGGCTACAACACCAAAGAAATTACTTTAAAATCCGTTTTTACATTCTTTAATTTGCTGGGTACGAATAAAATTAATTTCGTTAGTCTGTTTAGGGAATTTGATTAACTGAACAGGAGAAGAGATTACAGATGTTGTAAGGCAGCTTTTTCCAGGGATGGTTTCTGCTATTGTTACTACTGTTTTTTCGCCAAAATCTACAACAGAAGTAACGTTTATTTTGTAAGCACCATTTGGTTTTTCGCCCATAGCAATCAAAGCTAATTGGGTTGTATTAAAATCGTATGAAGGAATAGGAGGTTTTCTTAAGTAGTTAGAAAATATTTTAAGCCAAGCACTATCTAGTTCAGACTGGTTGTTAATTAAAATGTTTTCGGAATTTTGGTAACCGCTATTGTCACTTGTTTTAACAATTTCAAATGTTAGCCTTTGTTTTAATGTAGTGTTCTCCTTTTGCGTTTTACACGAAAAAAGTAATATAAAACTACATAAGAGGAGAAACGGTGTTTTGGTAATATTCATAGTTATAATTTTGTAGGGATTGAGCTTTTTACATTCTTCCCATAGGAGTTTTTATTCCTCTATTTCCATTGCATTTTTTATTGCTAGAACATGATGTGAAAGCCATTGTAACTATAAAAAGAAGTAACAGGCTTATTATTTTAAGTTTTCTCATAATCTTTAGTTAAAAAACAAATATAACAAATTGTATTTCAGCATGTTATTTAAGGTTGTTGAGGTATTTTTTTATAGTGTTTTCTAGACCATAATATAGTGCATCACAAATAAGAGCATGTCCAATAGAAACTTCTAGAAGTCCATTTATATTGTTTTTAAAATAGTTGAGGTTATCTAAATTCAAATCATGTCCTGCATTTATTTCAAGCCCTAAATTCTTAGCAAGGTTAGCAGCATTTATAAAATCTACTACTGCTGCCTCTTTGTTTAAGTTAAAATTTTCAGCATACGGACCTGTATATAATTCTATGCGGTCCGTTCCTGTTTCAACCGAATTCTCAATATTTTGTATTTCAGTATCTACAAAAATAGAAGTTCTAATTCCTATCGATTTAAACTCAGATATAATTTCCTTTAAAAAATCTTTTTGTTTTAAAGTGTCCCAGCCAGCGTTAGATGTTAAAACTCCTGGGGGATCTGGAACTAATGTTACCTGTTCTGGTTTCACATCTAAAACTAAATTAATAAAAGAGGTATTTGGAAACCCTTCAATATTAAGTTCAGTAGTAACTATAGGTTTTAAATCATAAACATCTTGGTAAGTGATGTGCCTTTCGTCTGGTCTTGGATGAATCGTAATTCCTTGAGCACCAAAACTTTCACAGTCCTTAGCAAATTGAATTAAATTTGGTAAATTGTTACCTCTGGCATTTCTAATTGTTGCAACTTTATTAATGTTTACACTAAGTTTTGTCATTATTTGATACTTTTGAGCGAAATTATACGTCTTAGTTAAATAAGATACAAAAGTAGAAACTATTCAATTAATATGATCGCATCAAAATTAATATCTTACGATATACCACCATTAAAACTTTCAGACACTGGAGTTAAAGCATTAGATTGGATGGAAGAATTTAAAACTTCTGAATTACCAGTTGTTGATGACGGTAAATATATAGGGTTAATTAGAGAATCTGAAATTTTAGATAGGAACGATATTGATAATCCGATTAAAGATTATAGATTGAATTTTACAATGCCTTTCGCTTATGAAAATCGACATTTGTTTGAGGTAATTTCTTTAATTGTTGAAAACGACATTAATATACTCCCTGTTGTAAATCAAAACGAACAGTATTTGGGGTTAATTACCCCTCAAAAAATTATAAACCATCTTTCACAAATTGTTTCTGTTACTAATGCAGGAAGTATTTTAACATTAGAGGTAAATGTTAAGGATTATTCATTGTCAGAAATTGCACGAATGGTTGAGTCAGATGATGCAAAGGTTTTGTCATCATTTATTACTTCCCATCCCGACTCAACAAAATTAGAGGTTACGCTAAAAATTAATAAGACAGAAATTAGTAGAATTCTTCACACTTTTGAACGGTTTAATTATATTGTATTAGCATCATATAATGAAAGCGAATACCATCAAGATCTTAAAAATAGGTATGATGAGTTTATGCGTTTTTTAAACCCATAAAATGCATTTTTTTAATTTTAAGTTTCTAGTCCTTCTATTATTTTGTGTTTTTAAATCTTATTGTTCAGTTTTTGCACAAGATAATTCAAACAAGTTATTAGTTGTAAAAGAGTTTAAAATTATAGGAAATAAAACTACGCGAGAAAATATTATTGTTAGAGAGGCTTCTGTAGGCATTGGAGATACAATAGCAGCTGATAAACTAGATAAGGAGTTACAGAAAACCAAGAGTAATTTATTTAATACTTCGTTGTTTAACTTTGTTACAGTAGAACCTGTTTATTTTGATAGTACTCATATTTCAATATACATAACAGTAGAAGAGCGCTGGTATTGGTGGCCAATTCCCGTTTTTGACATTGAAGAGACTAACTTTAATACATGGTGGTTAGATAAAGATTTTGACAGAGTTAATTATGGCCTCTTTTTAGCAAAAGAGAATTTTAGAGGAAGGAAAGAAACCCTTATGTTTCTTGCACAGGGAGGATATACAGAAAAAGTAGGGTTTAAATATGAGGTTCCTTATATTAATAAGAAAAAAACGGCAGGATTAAACGTAAGGTTTGCTTATGGCAGAAATCACGAAATCACATATGGAACAACCAATAACACTAGGGATTTTTATCGTTCAGAAAATAAATATGTTAAGAAAGAAATAAATTCAAGTTTAGGTTATGAGTATCGACCTAAACTGTATAATAAGCACGCATTAAACTTAGGATATACTAGTTTGGATGTTGCAGATTCAGTTGTTTTATTAAACTTAAATTATTTATCGGGAGTAAAATCGAGTATGCAATTTTTAACACTACAATATAAAGTAAAAAGAGATAAGCGTGACAATAAAAATTACCCAATTAAAGGGAGCTATTATGATTTTGGGATAAGAAAAGATGGCTTAAGTTTGTTCGATAAAAATCTGAATAAGCTTCATATCACTACTCACCTAAAAAAGTTTTGGCAATTATCTAACCGTATCTATTTTGCAAGTTCTTTAAGAGGGAAATACACACTTAAAGAAGGTCCTTATTTTTTGTATAATGGTTTGGGTTATGGTAATGATCTGGTTAGAGGGTACGAATTTTATGTTATAAACGGAGAGCATTATGGAGTAGCAAAAATACAAATTCGATATGCGTTACTGAAGAATAAAATTTTTAATGTGAAGGCCATTGCTGCAAAAAAGTTTAATAAAATTCCATTAGCAATATATATGGGGTCTTATTTTGACGCAGGATATGTTGATTCCAAAATAAATAGTTCAACTAATTTTTTATCAAATACAATCTTGTATGGAGGTGGTGTTTCTGTCGATTTTGTTAGTTATTATGATCTAGTCTTAAGAGTGGAATACTCCGTAAATAAATTGAAGGAAAAGGGGCTTTTTGTACATTTTATAGCACCAATATAAAATAATGACTACCTTACACAAGGTAAAGAAATGAGAGAAGTGAAAATTGCAATTTATAGTAAAAAATTAGATGATAGTTATTTAGGTTTTATAGAACTATTACTTGGAAAGCTACTAACCAAGAATGTTGAAGTCTTTGTTTATAAGGATTTTTATAAAGAGTTGAAACAAAAAATAAAATTAGATAGTGTTATTAAAACTTTTACAGATAGAAATGATGTCGCAGAGGTTGACTATATGTTTAGTATAGGTGGCGATGGAACATTGTTAAAAACAATAACTTTTGTTAGAGATAATAATATTCCTGTTTTAGGTATTAATACCGGAAGATTAGGGTTTTTAACAAGTATAACTACAGATGAAGTTGATAATGCAATTAACGATGTACTAACAGGAGATTTTGATTTAGATGCAAGAACTTTATTAGAGATAGAAACCGAAGGAAATCTGTTTGGCGATATAAATTATGCATTAAATGAAATAACAGTTCAAAAGCGTGATACATCATCTATGATAACTATTCAGGTTTATTTAAATGATGATTTTTTAAATTCATATTGGGCTGATGGGTTGATTATTTCTACACCAACAGGATCTACAGCGTATTCCTTAAGCTGTAATGGGCCAATTATTTTGCCCCGATCTGGTAATATTATTATAAATCCAATAGCGCCTCACAATTTAAATGCAAGACCTATAGTTGTACCAGATGATATAGAGTTAACGTTAAAAATTGCTGGGAGAACTGAAAATTTTTTAGTAGCATTAGATTCAAGGTCTATTACGGCCCCATTATCGAGTGAGTTAAAAATTAAAAAATCTTCACGCCAAATCAATTTAATTAGATTAAAAAATTATAGTTTTTTAAATACTTTAAGGTCTAAATTGAACTGGGGATTAGATAAAAGAAATTATTAGATAAGTTGTAGGGTGTTAACAAATTGCGAGTTAAATAAAAAATTGGATTATTATAAAATAAAGTAATATATTTGCAAACAGTCAGAATTATTAAAAAGATTATAACGCAGTTATGCAGAAGATAATTATACTACTATTAGCCATTTTACCTTTACCTGTTTTTTCTCAGGCTCAAAAATGGAAGAGGAATCGAAAAGAATATTCTATTGGATTTGGTGCAACTAACTTTTTAGGAGACTTAGGAGGTCGGAATCAGATTGGTACAGATGGTTTCATGGATTTTGAAATTAAAGCTACTCGTTATGCTGCAAGTTTAGGTTATCGTTATCAACTAGGAAGAGATTGGTTTGTTAAAGGTAATTTAATATATGCAAAGGTTAGTGGGGCTGATAATTTAACTGAACAGACCTCGAGAGCTGCAAGGCAATTAAATTTTAAGTCTAATATTATAGAGCTTTCAGCTCAAATAGAATATATGCTTATAAAGCAAAAATCTGGACATTTATATAAGTTGAGAGGAGTTAGAGGGAAAAGTTGGTTTAGGTTTGAAGTGTATGCTTTAGCTGGAATAGGAGGGATATGGTATGACCCAAAGGGAGATAGAAATGGTACGTGGCATAGGTTGTCACCTCTAAATACAGAAGGACAAGGTTTGCCAGGAGGCCCAAAAGATTATAGTAGTATTACAGCTGTAATTCCTTACGGACTTGGAATAAGAAGAAATTTATCTGGAGGAGCTAGGTCGAGACATTTTGGATCATGGAGTATTAGCTTGGAATTGACAATGAGAAAAACATTTTCAGATTATATCGATGATGTGAGTACTGTGTATTATGACTCTAAAGGCACTGGAGCTTTGGGTGCAGGCTATACTGATGACGCTTTGTATTTTTCAGACCCATCAGGTCGATATATTAATGGGCGTTATGGCGAAGATCAACAAAGAGGAGATTCTTCAGATAAAGATGCATATATGTTAGGTATAATTTCTTTAAATTATAAACCGGCAAGAAGAAGAAGAAATCTTCCGAAATTCTAGGTTAAATAATTTTTTTCACTATTTCGTAATTTATTTCTTGAAACTTCGTTTATAGTTTAGAATTATAGAAATGAAGTCTTATAAATTAATAGTTGTGCTTTTTTTTCCTATAACCATTATAGGTTTTGGTCAAAATTCTGATCTCGGTCTTTTTTTAGGTACATCTTATTATTTAGGAGAACTAAATCCTTCAACGCCAATTTTAAATAAGGTGAATCCATCATTAGGTGTTTTTTATCGAAAAAATATAAGTAAGAGGTATGCATTAAGGGTTGGTGTTAATTATCTTAAACTTGCGGCAGCTGATAAAAATAGATCAACTGAACTAAGTCAATTTAGGCAGCTATCTTTTACCGCTAATTTATGGGAAGCTTATGGGATTTTAGAATTTAATTTTATTCCATATCAAATTAATAATTATACCACATCACCATTTAGTCCTTATGTATTTATTGGGTTGGCCGGGTTTCTTGTTAGCCCAAATGTAGATGGACCAATTACAGATATCGTTAAGGAGGACGTTGTTGCGCCATCAATCCCTTTTGGACTTGGAGTGAAATTTGATTTTTCGGGAAATCTTGGACTAGCAATTGAATGGGGGATGAGAAAAACATTTACAGATCAAATCGAAGGGCTTCCTGAAACATATGTCCATGGTTATCAGTTAAGTAATTCTCAGAACAACGATTGGTACTCAACCGTTGGGCTCACGTTAAATTATAAATTTTTAACAAAATCAGATTACTGCCGAGGCCCAGTTAATTAGTATTTAATACTATCTTTGCCCGACCTTAAAAAAAGGTGATTTTAAATGGATTATAAATCTTTAATAAATACTTCAGAAGTTCCTAGCCATGTTGCGATAATAATGGATGGAAATGGGCGTTGGGCAAAGAAGCACAATAAGCCTAGAATTTTTGGGCATAAGAACGGTGTGCTTTCTGTTAGAAGTGTAGTAGAGGGGGCTGGAGAGATAGGGTTAAAGTATTTAACATTGTATGCTTTTAGTACGGAAAATTGGAAAAGACCAAAAATAGAAATTGCTGCTCTTATGCAATTGTTAGTGGTTACAATTAGCAACGAAGTTACAGCACTGAATAAAAATGGGGTTCGACTACTAACCATTGGTGATTTAAAAAGTTTGCCAGGGAATTGTGAGCGAGAATTGCGAAAGGCAATGGATAAAACTAAGAACAATAAAGGATTAACATTGGTTTTAGCATTGAGTTATAGCTCTAAATCAGAAATAATTAATGCAGTTAAAAAAATTGCAACAGAAGTTTCAGAAAATAAATTAAGTATTGAGGGAATTAATGATCAAATGTTTAATAATTATTTAGACACTTCTGATATTGATGATCCTGAATTACTAATAAGAACTAGTGGAGAGTGTAGATTAAGTAATTTTTTATTGTGGCAAATAGCATATTCTGAATTGTATTTTACAGATAAATTTTGGCCAGATTTTACTAAAGATGATTTATTTAAAGCAGTTGTTTCATATCAAAAAAGAGAAAGAAGGTTTGGTATGACAAGTGAACAATTAAGTAGTTAATGAAGAAATATTTTTATATTACAATAATAATGTTGTCACCTACTTTCGTAGCTGCACAATTCTCAATAAATTCCGGTTTAAATGATATAAATTATTCTAGCCCAAGAGAATATGAAATAGGAGGAATAACTATTTCAGGTGTAAATTATTTTAATCCTGGAACTATTAGATCTATTTCAGGATTAGCAATTGGAGATAAAATTCAGGTTCCAGGGCAGAAAATAACAAAAGCAATAAAAAGCTTATGGGATCAAAAACTTTTCTCTGAGATAGAACTAAGTGCAACAAAAATTGAAGGAGACAAAATTTTCCTGAATATCCATATTACAGAACAGCCGAGATTAACAAAGTTTAAATTTACAGGAGTTAGTAAGAGTAAACAGAAAGATTTAAGAGACAAAATAGAGTTAATAAGAGGTAAGGTTGTTACTGAAAATTTATTGATAAATACCAAGAATACAGTTAGAGATTATTTTGTAAAAAAAGGGTTTTTAGATGTGGAAGTGAGTATTGATCAGAAAGAGGACACTATTGCTGCGAATAACACAATCTTAACAATTAATATTAAAAGAGGAAATAGAGTTAAAATTCAGGATGTAAATTTTAGTGGAAACAACTCAATGAAATCAGCTAAGTTAAGGCGATCTTTAGAGGATACGAAAAGAGCTCGTTTTTGGAATATTTTCACGATATCTAAGTATATTCCTAATACTTATAATTTAGACAAACCTGCAATAATAGTAAAGTACAATGAAAAAGGGTTTCGTGATGCTAAGATTTCTTTTGATACCATTTTACGTGTAAGTGATAATCGTGTAAAAATAGATATTGTTATTGAAGAAGGAAATCAATACTATTTTAGAAACATTAAGTGGGTTGGGAATACTGTTCATTCAACAAAAGTTTTAAATCGAATTTTAGATATTAAAAAAGGGCAGATTTATAATAAGAAATTACTTGACTCTAGATTAATGATGAATCAGAACGGTAGAGACGTTAGTTCTTTATATTTAGATGATGGATATTTATTTTTTCAAGTTAATGCCGTAGAAATTAAAATAGATAATGATTCTATAGATTTTGAAATGCGAATTTATGAAGGAAAACAAGCTCGAGTAAATAGAGTAACTATTGTTGGGAATGACAAGACAAATGACCATGTAATAAGAAGAGAGATAAGAACTCTGCCAGGTGAATTGTTTAGTAGATCCGATATTATTAGAACACAGAGAGAGTTAATGCAATTGGGGTATTTTAATCCTGAAGCGATGGCTGTTAATCCAAAACCTAATCAAGAGAATGGAACAGTAGATATTGAATACGTGTTGGAAGAAAAACCTTCTGATCAAATTGAGCTTTCAGGAGGCTGGGGAGGAGGTCGAGTAGTTGGTTCTTTGGGGGTCTCTTTTAATAATTTTTCAGCAAGAAATTTCTTTAAAAAGGGAGCGTGGAGACCACTTCCTGCTGGAGATGGACAGCGATTAAGTTTAAGAGCTCAGTCAACGGGATTAGGATTTCAATCTTATACAATGTCTTTTACAGAACCATGGTTAGGAGGTAGAAAACCAAATTCATTAAGTGTTAGTTTAACACATATAAATATAAATAATACGCAAGGTGAGTTTACTCAATCATTTAAATCGTATGGTCTTGCAGTTGGTTTGGGGAGAAGATTGAAATTTCCAGATGATTTCTTTACGCTCTATAATGAAGTTTCATTCCAGTATTATGTAATAGATAATTATACGGTATTGAATGGGTTTTCAGATGGGTTTGCAAATAACTTGAGTTTTAAACATGTGTTGTCAAGAAACTCAGCGGGACCAAGTCCAATTTACCCAACAACAGGATCTACAACAACGTTAACGCTAAAACATACGTTACCTTACTCATGGGTTAGGTTTGAAGATGAAAATTATGAAGAATTAACAGTACAAGAACGAAACTTATTTGTTGAATATCATAAATGGAAATTTCAAACATCTTGGTTTTCGAAATTAACAAATGGCAAAAGAGCTTTTGTTTTAAATACAAAGGCAGGGTTTGGTTATTTAGGCTCATTTAATAAACAATTAGGAACATCTCCTTTTGAGAGATTTTATTTAGGAGGTGATGGTCTTTCTGGAGTTAATCAATTTGTTGCAACAGAAGTTATTGCGCTAAGAGGTTATGGGTCAGGGGATTTGTCGCCAACAGCTGGAGCAACATTTGCTACTAAATATACAGCAGAATTAAGATATCCATTCTCGTTAAATCCAAGTGCAACAATTTATGGCTTGGTATTTGGAGAGGCAGGTAACTCATGGGATAGCTTTGATCAGGTAAATCCTTTTGAAGTTTATAAATCTGCTGGTGTAGGGATTAGAATATTTATGCCAATGTTTGGATTATTAGGATTAGATTGGGGTTATAGATTTGATGATATTCCAGGAAGAACTGATCCTAATAGCCATACAGAGATACATTTTAGTATAGGTGGAAACATAAACGGATGGTAGATATTAATCCGCTGTAGTGCTTTACTCAGCAATTAAATTAGGAGGAAAAATTATGTTGAAACAAATGAAAAATCTAAAAAGAATAACAGTAGTTGTAATACTATTTTTACTAAGCTCTATGGCTTATAGCCAGAATTTTGCTTACGTGGATACGGAATATATTTTAGAAAATATTCCCGATTATAAAGATGCTCAAGTAGAGCTAGATAAACTTTCAATTGAATGGCAAAAGCAGCTTGAAAGGAGATATGCTGAAATCGATAAAATGTATAAAAACTATCAAGCTGAGCAGATTCTATTAACAGAAGATATGAAAGTGAAGAGAGAGGATGATATCATTAAAAAAGAAAAAGCGGCAAAAGAATATCAAAAACAAAAATTTGGAGTAAATGGAGAGTTATTTCAAAAAAGAAAAGAATTAGTAAAACCAGTACAAGATAAAGTTTATAAAGCGATTAGTGAGATTGCAAACTATAAAAAACTGGGAGTTGTATTCGATAAATCTAGTGCATTAACGATGTTATATACAAATCCAAAATATAATATAAGTGATGATGTGTTAAAAAAAATGGGATATAAACCAGGTGAAACAAAACAATAATATATATTTGACGAATAATTAAAAAGAAAAAAATGAGAATATTTAAAATAACATTATTAATGCTTGTAGTTGTACTTTCAACAACAGCAATGGCTCAAAAAGGGCAAAAAACAGGATATATTAATGCTAATGAGTTGTTAACGTCAATGCCTGAAAGAACTGCTGTTCAGAAGGATTTAGAAGAATATGCTAATCAACTTAAGGTTACTTTAGATGCTATGAGAAAAGAGTATGAAACTAAAGTTGGTGAATTTCAGGGCAAACAAGATGTAATGACGGATTTAATTAAGAATAATAAGATTAAAGAAATTACAGATTTAGAAAAAAGAATAACTGAATTTCAACAAACTGCTGAAGCTGATTTACAGAAAAAAGAACAAACGTTACTACAACCAATTATTGATAAAGCTAAAACAGCTATTAATGATGTAGCGAAAGAAAATGGTTATACAGAAATTACAGATACAAGCCTTGGAGTTGTCTTGTATCATGATGAAAAGTATGATATTTTATCATTGGTTAAAAAGAAATTAGGCATTGAATAAAATAAGTTTTATTAATTTTAAAGCTCTTAAGATTTTTTCTTAAGAGCTTTTTTTGTATTGTGAAAAACGAATTAAAAAATATAAGTAAACTCCCCATTGGAATTTTTGATTCAGGATTGGGAGGTTTGTCTATTTGTAAAGAAATAGTAGATATACTTCCAAATGAATCTATTATCTATTTAGCAGACAGTGAAAACGCTCCTTATGGAGAGAAAAGTAAAGAGGAAATTATTGAATTAAGCATAAAAAAAACAGCGTTATTATTAAGCTTAAATTGTAAGGTAATTGTTATTGCTTGTAATACTGCAACAACAAATGCTATTAATTTATTGAGAGAAAACTATAATGTTCCTTTTATAGGAATAGAACCGGCAATAAAATCGGCAGCATTAAAAACAAAAACGGGGAAAATAGGAGTCTTAGCAACAAAGGGAACATTAGCAAGTGATTTATTTTTATCTACTTCAAATCAATTTAGAAATGAGTTAGAAATCATAGAGGTAGAAGGAACAGGGTTGGTAAGATTAATAGAAAAAGGGGATATAGAAGAAACAATACCATTGTTGAAGAAATATATTTACCCTATGCTTGAACAAGGAGTTGATAATATTGTTTTAGGTTGTAGCCACTATCCTTTTTTAATCCCTGTAATTGAACAAATAATTCCTAAAGGAGTTTCTATTATTGATTCGGGCGAAGCAGTAGCAAAACATACTAAAAAAATATTAGAGAATAATAAATTGTTAAACTTAAGCTCAGGAATAAAAACGACTACATTTTACACCAATAATAATCTTGAAATATTGGAACAGTTTCTAAACCGAATTAAACTAGAGGGGGAAGCTTCTTTTCTGAAATTTTAATTTATTAAACTTTTGTACAGTTTTTCATATTGAGGGAGTACAGTATGAATATCAAACTTTTTAGCTTGCTCATAGGCTCCTGCTTTAAATTTTGCAAGAGAATCCTCGCTTTCTAAAATTTTCAGAGTATTATTAGCCATATCTTCAACATCACCAACATTACTTAAAAAGCCAGAAACACCATGTTTGTTTACTTCAGGAATTCCTCCTGTATTGGTTGATATGACAGGCGTTTTAGCAGCCATAGCTTCTAAAGCTGCCAGTCCAAAACTTTCTGATTCTGAAGGTAAAATAAAAACATCTGAAGCAGCTAAAATACGTTCGGTATCCTTTACCTTTCCAACAAACTTAACGAGATGGCAAGTCTCTAAGTCTCTACATAATTCTTCTAAATGATGTCTTTCAGGACCATCCCCAACCATTAATAATTTGGCAGGTACTTTTTTTCTAACAATATCAAAAATTCGAATGACATCTTTAGTTCTTTTTACTTTTCTAAAGTTAGAAACGTGGACTAAAATACGCTCATTATTTGGAGCAAATGATTGCTTTAACTTATCAATACTTCCATTTAAATTATAATGTTCTAGACAGATAAAATTAGGAATCACCTCAATTTCTCTTTTAACATCAAAATGCTCTAAAGTGCTTTGTTTTAAACTTTCGGAAACAGCGGTTACAGCATTAGATTTGTTAATTGCAAATGTAATTACAGGAGCAAATGAAGAGTCCTTTCCAACAAGTGTTATATCTGTTCCGTGTAATGTAGTTATAAACGGAATGTTAATTCCTTCGGACTGTAAAATACGCTGAGCCATATAGGCTGCTGATGCATGTGGAATGGCATAATGAACATGTAAAATGTCTAACTTTTCAAATTTAACAACATCAACAAGTTTACTGGTTAGAACAAGTTCGTATGGTTGGTAGTCAAATAAAGGATAGTCAGAAACCTTTACTTCATGATAAAATATATTTTCAGAAAAAAGATCTAGCCGAACAGGTTGTTGATAAGTAATGAAGTGAATTTTATGACCTTTAGCAGCTAAAGATTTTCCTAATTCCGTTGCAACAACTCCACTCCCACCAAAGGTTGGGTAACAAACAATACCTATATTCATATATATATTAATAGTTAAGCAAATGTACAAATTTTGAAATGATAAGAACTGTCAATAATCTGATACCTCTCATTTATTTTATTGCATTTAAAATTTTATTTCCCCTATTCTTAATACCAGGGCTACCATCTGGTATTAATGCTTTAATACTAGCTTTAAGCTCAGGAATAATGTCTGGATATTTTTTTGTAAGGTTATAAATAACGGTCATGCTAAATGCTTTAACCGCTACAGGCTCTGTGTTGGAGTTTAATAACTTAAAGCTTACATTCAAAATATGACCTTCATATTCTTCTGGTATTTCTACAAATTGAAAAGCGCGTAAAATATTTCTGTTAATTGCATCGTGTTTATCAGACTGATTTAATAAATCAATTAACAGAGGGTAGTATTTAAATAATAGTAGAGGATGTTTTTTGGCAATATCAGACATTGGCCAAGCGGCACGTTGTGTAATCCTGATCGGGCCATCAACAAAACATTGCATTAATTCATCCATTTTTACTTGAGAATTAGCCACTTCATTAACAATTGCTGTAGTTAATATTTTGGATTGTCCTTGTTCTAATTCTAGTCTATAATTCATTGCTACAAATTTAGGGAATAATATTCTGTATTTGTTTCCCGTTATTTTATCGTAAATTTGAATTATGGAAGCTCCAAAAATACCATCAATGTTTGGCCTTAGGTCTAAAAAACCTGATCAGTTTTATTTTGAACCTCGTTATTATGATGAGCGAAAAGAAAAAATGAAAAAGCGTTACGAAACTATTAGTAGAGAAGTAAATAATGACTCTAGTGGAGAAAGAAGTCATACAGAAGATTTTAAATCTACTATAAGAGAAAATTGGGGGAATAATTATAGTAGAAGCCGTGCCGGTAATCGAATGAATAAAAGAGTAGTTATTTATGTAGTTGCATTGTTAGCATTGGCTTACCTTATTCTTTTTTAAAAATCAAAATAACGGTTAGTAATAGCCGTTTTAATTCCTATAAAGATCATATTTGAGGAAGAATTTATATTATCATTTTTGAATGATCGATTGGTAATTCCTGCCTGAAGTAATAATTGTGATTTATGATTAAGCACGTAAGAAACTTTTAATGTGCTATTAACAATATTTGTGGTTAAACCTTGAGTGGTAAAATTTCCAAATTCAGAAACTCGTTTATCATTTGGAAGGTATAGGTCTTGCCCTACGCTGGTCGTGTTATTTGTGTCAAAGCCAATTTTTGCAATTGTTGTCATACCTTCAATTATCCAACGCTTTTTTTGATAGGTTAAACTAGCTATTGCTTCATTAAAATTAGCTCCTAAGGGGTGTGCTAGTGGAGCATTAAAGTGGGCATAGTTTTGTAAAGTACTTATGTTTGTAGGAGTAAAACTATGCGTGTAAGTAAAAGGTCTAACCATGTTGTATTCCAATTGTAAGCTTAAGTTTTTAATCCATAAAAAATCGTAAGATTTTAATCCAAATTGGTAGCCATATTTATTTGCCCACCAGCCGTTTCTTGCTTTTATTTGATCGAGTTTAAATTCATCTAAAATGATTTGTCCATATAAGATGTTCTTTTTTCTAACTTTAAATTTCATACTTCCACCCAATAAGGCGTTGTCTGCTGACCCTTGAGAGTATTCTGTTGGGCGTAGCATAATAACAGGGTTAAAGTAATTAATATCATAACCTCTATAAAATTCACCTTCTTGAGCTTGCCAAATAACACTTTCAAACAAACCAATGTTCCACCATTTGGTGATGTTTAAACTTAAATAATGAATAGTTGAGAGTTTCTGAAAATACTCACTTGAATTTCCTTTAGAGTTTCTGATGTCTTGGTAGTTGGAGTATAATGCCATGTATTTTAGCTTCCAAATATTTGCTGTAATTTTTAAATAAGGATAACTATTTGCGTTATCAGATAAAAACAATGAACGATAACCATCGCCAATAAAATTTTTACCATAACCTAATTGAAAAGTGAAATTTTCATCAGGTGTGAATGTTATGTTTGCTTGACCGTAAAATGAGCGTTTAAATTTTGAATAACCATAACCAGGGCTTATGTTTTTATTTTGAACTAAAGCATCAATATGTGATGGATATTTAGAATAATCGGCTAAAACAGCAATTTGACTACTCCATTTTTCACCAAAACTGTTTTGTATATTAAACCCAAAAGAAGTTTCTACTAAATTTTGAGAAACAGTATTGTTTTTTTCTAAAGTTAGCCCAATATTGATAATTGGATCGAGAGAAAAAGTGCTTTTTTCTGAGGTAGATTTTATTAAATGTTCATTTCTAATTAGGTCATCTCTTGAAGTATTAAATGAATTAAGAATGTTGTCGTAATTCTTAATCTCATTTTTAGAAAAAGGTTTAATGCTTGTATGGAAATTCTCTAGCGTATCGGTATGTAGATTGTATAAGTTAGAAAATGTACGTTCATTAGTAAGATTAAAGTTTTGAGCACTTAAACTAATTAAAAGTAGGTTAAATAAAAGGGTTAATATGTAAGTTAAAGCTTTTAACATTATATTTTTTTTGCAGCAGATTTTTTTCTTTTTAGTTTTATGAAAAATGGAATTTGGATTAACAATAAAACGGAACTAATAATTATAGCGAAAGAATAACTTGGATCAAAATTTTGGGCAATAATAGATGTAGCAATAATAATTAAACTGAAAATATAAATGACTATTACAGTTTGTTTATGCCCTAACCCTAAATCCATTAACCGATGGTGTATGTGGTTTCTATCTGCGGTAAATGGTGAAACTCCTTTTACAGCTCTTAGTGTAAAAACTCTAATGGTATCTACTAAAGGATAAACTAAAATTGACATAGATAAAATTGGTTTAGAAATATTCTCGATGATTTTTGGTAATTCCAATTGAGCGTCATATTCTACTAATTCAATTGCCATCACAGCAAATAAAAACCCAATAACGAGAGAGCCTGAATCGCCCATAAAAATTTTTGCAGGATTAAAATTGAATCTTAAAAAACCAAGTAATGCTCCAGCTAATGAAAATGCTAAAACAGCATAAGTCCAGTCACCAGCATAATAAAACCAAAAACCAAAAGCTGTAGCAGCGATTATTCCAACTCCAGCAGATAACCCATCAACTCCATCAATTAAATTAAACGCATTAATAATTACTATATAAGTAAAAATAGAAAGCATAATTCCAGCCCATTCAGGTATTTCTCTAATCCCAAATAAGCCATGTAAACTGGTGAGTTTAATGTCTGCCATAAATATCATAATAAAAGCAACAGCAATGTGTGCTGCTAATTTTTTTACAGGAGCAGTTCCTATAATATCGTCTTTCATTCCTACAAAAAACATGATAAGCATTGAGGGAACTAAGTATTTAATAACACCAATCTCATCTATTGGAAGCCATAATAAAAAAGCAAAAAGAGTTCCTGCAAAAATCATCATTCCACCCATAGAAGGAGTGCTTTCTGTATGAATTTTTCTGTCATCAGAAGGATCATCAAACAAGTGTTTAAGTTTAGCAATCGTTATAAATGACGGGGTAGAAAGTAGTACCATCAAAAAAGAAGTGATTATAGGGAGTAGTAATATTTTCATTTTATAATTATAGACATATTATGAGGGTTAAAAATCGCTATATAAATTTCTTAATGATGTTTTGAATCCAACATAAATGTAGTTGGTTTCATTTATAATATTTAAAGCAGAAATAGCCTCAGTTCTTTTGTTTATCCCAATAGTCAAGCTCATATTATTTTTCGGATTAACCAAAAAACCAATGTGTGCTTGAAGTATTGTTAATTCCCTTTCTATATCAGTTACAATAGCCGGTGTTATTTGATTTTCTGAAATAAAAATATTAGAACCTGTTAAATTTGAAGTAATTAAGTTCATTTTGATTTGCGTGAAAACACGGTTGTACTTATAATTTATAATTCCAACTATTTCATTAAAATTAGCTCCCGAAGGATGTGCAATTGCTTCGTTATAATTTGAATATGCCTGTAAAGGTAAATCAGAAGAATAGGTATAAGGTGCTACATTATTGTATTCTGCTTGTAATGTTAAGTTCGGAATTCCAAAATACTTTGCACCAATTTGATAGCCATATTTTGCGCCACCATCATAAACAACTTGGTTATAAAGAATAGCTTTAAAAGGGAGTTTAATTTTTAGGTTTGTTCCAATAACTGTGTGGTTTTCATCATTAAAACCAGTTGTTACTGTATTTACTCCAATAATAGGATTAAATTGTTGCCATTGTAAAGGCTTTGTGCCTGTAGAATCTTCAGTCTTCCACATAGTAGCTTCAAATAAACCAACATTTAACCACTTTGCTGGGATCCAACTAAAGTAATGGGTGCTCATTGTTTTTCTTTTAAATAAAGCTTCACCTGTTGAACCAGGATCTCTTCTGGCTATTGAAGATAATGAAGCGTTAAGTTTTGTGTATTGAAATTGGTTCTCCTTACCAAACGTTCCAATTATCTTCCAAAAAGGATAGTTGAAAGAGGCATCTGACAAAAGAAGAGAACGGTAACCGTCACCAATAAAATTTTTACCAGTACCTAACTGAAAATTAAGATGCTTATTTAGCGTGTAAGATAAATTCGCTGAAGAAGCTGCAAAATCAAAACCATTTCCCTTAAAGCGTTTAACTCTACCTTGTCCAGGAATAACCCCAGTTGATTTTACGTAATCAGTTTGGTATTTTGGTAAGAACATCTGGTTTTCATAAAGCACCGTTTCAAAAGAAAATTTACTACCAACATTTGCTCTTATAATTGCGCCTCTTGTATTTTTTGATAGAGAATTATCAGATTTATCTTCGCTATCTGATCCAATTTCAATATTAAAAAGCGGATCAACAGTTAAATAGAAAATTCCTGTATCAACCACTAATAAATTACCGTAAGCAAAAGAACGCCACATCCAACCAAAAAAGTTTTTCGGTTTTTTTTCTGATTTCGAAATATTGATGAGATAAAATTTTTCTTCTGATTTTGATAAAAAAGAAGTCGAAATATTGTTAATAGATAAATTATTTAGTGGTAGAAACGAAGTGTGAATACTGTTCTCAAACCCATTAAATACTTTTTGATTTACTAATCCAAACTCTCTATTTAAAGGCAGGTTTTGGTTTTGTCCTTTTGATAAGAAAGGCATTAGTAGTATTAATCCTAAAAGAATATGTTGTTGTAAAGTATTCAATTATTACAATATCTAATTTAACTCATTACTTAATTTGGAGCAGTGCTTCACTTACTTTTTCTACTGGTTTTTGACACACTTTATCATAACATACGTAAATCAGAGTCTTTCCGTTGGTTAACTTCATTTCTAGCAAAGGTAAACTACTTTCTTTAACACTTCCTATAATTAATTTATTAGGCACATAATTTTTGTTGAACTCTTGTCTTTGTTGATGTGCTTTTTTACCTGAAATAGCAATCTCATAAAATGGTTTAACGTTATTCAACATTAAAATCCCCCAATTAGAATAACCAGAAATATATTGTGGAATTTGTGCTTCAATGTTTTTCAACATTTGTTTCGATTTGTTGGTGTAATTTTTATCGTAATATAATTCGCCTAATAAAAACAAGGCTTTTGCCATACTCGAATTAGATGCAGGAATAACATTGTCGGAAAGTTCCATTTTACGAGCGATTAAACCTTTTGCATTCTTAGAAGTGAAAAAGAAAAATCCAGTATTAGCATCATAAAAATGTTCAATGGTGTAATCAGTTAATTGTTTTGCGTGAGTTAACCATTTTTCATCAAAAGTAGCTTGGTAAAGTGCAATTAATGCTTCTGTGGTAAACGAGTAATCCTCTAAATAACCATCTAAATTACTAATACCGTTTTTGTAGTTGTGGTTTAATCCTCCATCTTTTCTAATTTGAGTACCAACAATAAATTCTGCATTTTTAATGGCAGCTTTTAAGAATTTTTCTTCACCAAAAACGTTGTAAGCATCTACATATCCTTTTAGCATTAATGCATTCCATGATGTTAGGGTTTTATCATCTAAACCTGGTCTAATTCTTTTAGCACGTTCTTTTAATAATGCAGTATTAATTTTATTAATTTTCTTTTCTACATCTTCCTTAGAGATATTAAACTGTTTGGCAATTTTAGTATTATTTTTTTTACGCAATAAGATGTAGTGTCCTTCCCATTTTCCTGTTGCATTTACATTATAATACTCTTTTGCAAATTCAAAATCATTTTTTAAAATAGTTTGAAGTTCTTCTTTGTTCCAAACATAAAATTTACCTTCTTCTCCTTCGCTATCGGCATCTAAAGCAGAGTAGAATGCCCCATTTTTAGCAGTCATTTCTCTAGCACTATATTCTAATGTTTGGTAAACAACGTGTTTGTATAGTGGCTTTTTTGTGAGTTGATAAGCTTGAGAATAGAGTGAAACTAGTTGCCCGTTATCATATAACATTTTTTCAAAGTGTGGCGCTTTCCAATATTTGTCGGTCGAGTAACGAGCAAAACCACCACCAATTTGATCGTAAATCCCACCAAAAGCCATTTTATCAAGTGTAAGTTCAACAATATCTAAAATTTCTTGGTCTTTGGTGTGATAATAATATTGTAATAAAAATTCATAATTGTTAGGCATTGGGAATTTAGGTGCATGATTTCCGCCACCTTCAACATAATCAAATTGTTTTTTAATTCGTGTTACACCAGCAGTTAAAACATCCATAGAAAAGGGGGTTTCGTCTTTAACCATTGGTAGCATTTCGCTTGTCTTTATTCCTGCAGTTAACTTCTGAGCATATTCATTTACTTTTTCAGGAGCAACTTTATACTCGTTAGCTACATTGTTTAATATTTGCATCCATTGGTTTTTTTGGAAGTAAGTTCCACCATAAAATGGTTCCCCTGTAGGAAGTGCAAAACAGTTTAATGGCCAGCCACCTCTTCCTGTCATTAGCTGAACAGCATTCATATAAATTTGATCAATGTCAGGACGTTCTTCTCTATCTACTTTTATACAGATAAAATTATCGTTCATTATTTTCGCAACTTCTTCATTTTCAAAAGATTCATGCTCCATTACATGGCACCAATGGCAAGCAGAGTACCCAATACTAATCAATAAAAGCTTATTTTCTTTTTTAGCCAATTCTAATGTTTCATCGCTCCAAGCATGCCAATTTACAGGGTTGTGAGCGTGTTGCAGTAGGTATGGGCTAGTTTCCTTTATTAAATTATTTGTGTGTTTATGATGGGTTGTGTCAATATCCATTTGTGTGGAATTTTCGGAATTACTAGTTTCTAAATTTTTTCCTGCACAAGAAACAAATGCAAGAAGAAACAAAGCGAATGTTATAATTATAATTGATTTCATACGAAGCGAAAATACTAAATTTACTATAGGCCTTGTTTCTTAGGTGTTTTTTTCTCTTTCACTTTTAAAAGAATACTAAATATATTTTTATTAGTGTCTTTTTAAAATAGGAGAAGTATTATCTATTTTTATCTTTTGATTGCTAATTAATCATCTTGTTTTTTGTATTCATAAAGCAACTAATAATTATTAGTCACGTCCTATACCTACTTTTGTTAATTGCAAAGTTTGTTTAAAATGAAAAAAAATGTTAATTTCAGTAAATTTTTAAATTTAATTATGAGAAATATAGTTTTATCATTGTTAGTTTGTTTGAGTTCTTTTTCTTTTGGACAGACAGCTAAAACTCTTTATCATTCGGAGAAAGATGTAAATATTTATCTTGAATTTAGAGATTGTAATAATTCTTCAAGTGGAGTTTCTAAACAGTATTTATTTATTGATATTGAGAATAATTCAGCTATAGATGTTATTGTTTCTTTCGATAAAGAGTATTGGTATGATAATGTTTGTCAAACATGTAATTCCAATTCGAGAGAATATGAGACGAAAATAACTGTGCCAGCTAAAAGTAGACTTAATGGCGCTTGTGATTCAAAAAACAAATTGCTTAAAATATTCTCAAAAATGTTGAACATTAGCGGGGTAAGACAATTAACAAAATACGAATTAAAAAATATACACATTGAAAGTACTAAGTAAGTTTTTAAGCATAGGATTAATTTTTTTGGCGTATAATGGATATTCTCAGTGCACGTTAAATCTATTTTCGAATCCAGATACATTAATTTGTGGAGAGTGTGCCACATTAAGTGCTTTTGGAAGCATGGATGGAAATGTTGCGTTTCAAGAAGATTTTAATAGTGGAAATCCTGTTGGGTGGCAGTTTACACAGTCAGTAACAATTGCAAATAATACTTGCGGAGTACCATCTCCTGATAATTCTCCTTTTATGTGGATGGGGGATGCAGCAGTAAATCCTAGAGATATGACTACTGTTGGTTTTGATTTAACTCTTGGCGGAACAATTTGTTTTGAGATGCGCTATTCGATACAGGGAGATGCATCTCCTTGTGAAGGTCCAGATGAACCAGATGAAGGAGTTTTTTTACAGTATTCTACGGATAATGGAGTTACATGGATAACGATTAATTATTGGGATCCAAATGGAGGGAATGATCCAGGTTTAACGAGTTGGAATCAATATTGTGCAGCCTTACCTTTAGGAGCTTTAACAACCAATACAATGATTCGTTGGCATCAAGATGATGTCAGCGGTACTGATTTTGATCACTGGGGAATTGATAATGTTATTATTACACTTAATGATCCAAACTCTGTAATTACTTGGTTGCATGATGGGTTTGCTTATCCTATGGGCTCGAGTGGGGGAGATGATCCAACACAAGTTTGTATAACTACGAACACGACTTATACTGCGGAAATTACTAATGGTGTAAATACATGTAGTCAAAGTATAACAGTTTTTGTTAAAAATCCAACGATATTAGTAACTGCAGATCCAGATACTACACTTTGTCCTGGTGAATGTGCTGACCTTATAGGGGTTGCAACTGTAATTATAAGTCCTGCATCGACCCCCACTTTTTCTAATGCAGAAACTGACTTTATTATTGGAAATTTTGCTCTACCTTGTCTTAGTTTTGGAGGTGTAATTGTGCTGACGGGTCTAATGTTAATTTTGGTGATGATTGTGCTGGAAACTTTGATGCGAGTATGAACATTAACGTTCAAGGATTAAATAGTACAACAGTAAATACAAGTTCTATAACAAGCGTTTGTATTACAGATTACGTAATAAATGGAGGTTGCGGGGCATTGAGTCTAGCAGATGTTGAGATTGTTTTAATTTGTCCAAGTGGTACAGAAGTAATTTTAGCAAATAGAGGTTCACTTTCTGGGATGTCAATTACTAATATGTGCTTTGAATTAGGAACAGGAGCTTATTCAGCCTCTACTAGTCCATATTCAGGGACATTTTCCCCTATAAATTCATGGATAGCATTAAATGGTTGTAATTCTAATGGTGTATGGACTTTAGAGTTAAGAGGTGCGAATTCTGAAACATGTCTACCTACAGGAAGTGTTGACGGTTGGTCTATCAGTTTTGATGATCCAGAAATTAGTTATCCGGCTAATCTCACATGGAGTCCAACAACTAATATGACTAATTCTACAACTTTAAATCCAAATATTTGCCCGGTTGCAACAACTACTTATACACTTAGTGCAACAGATGTGAATAACTGTGTGATAGAAACAGACGATGTTACAGTTACAGTAGGTGCTTGCGTCTGTACAATTACGTCATTAACCGCTGTTCCAGGAGCGTGTAATCCAGGGACAGACACCTATGATTTAACAGGAACTATCACCTTTACTACCCCACCCGCAGTGGGAACATTAACAGTAACCGATTGTCATGGTGGGACTCAGGTATTTAATGCCCCTTTTGTAAGTCCATTAAACTATAGTATTACAGGTATAGCTTCAGATGGCGTAGCTTGTAATGCAACAGCCGTATTTTCTGCAGATGCAGCATGTACATTTACTACAAATTATAATGCACAACCATCTTGTGTTGGGGCTTGTACCCTTAGTGGATTAACGACAGTTACTACAGCATGTGTTTCTGCGACTAATACCTATGATTTAAGTGGTGTGATTACTCTCAGTACCCCACCCGCAGTGGGAACATTAACAGTAACCGATTGCCATGGTGGGACTCA
>JAESTF010000250.1 GCA_016763795.1 Flavobacteriales bacterium | reverse complement strand
GGTGAAGATATAGGCTTGTAAAAATGCTACAAGCAATTCAATTACTGATAAAAATAATGTTAATCCTAAAAAAGCTCCTTTCGCTAACCAATTATCGAAAGCATATAATAAAGCAATTAAGCTCATGATTACAATGTGTCCTGCAGTCATATTCGCATACAAACGAATCATTAAAGCAAAAGGCTTAATAAATACACCTAATAATTCAATTGGTGCTAAAAGAATTTTCATTGGAACAGGCACTCCAGGCATCCAGAAAATATGTAACCAATAATTCTTCTTAGAAGTAAATAAGGTAATGAAAAAAGTAACTATAGCTAAACCAAAAGTTATTGCAATGTTATTGGTTACTGTAATTCCTAAAGGAGTCATTCCTGCTAGGTTTAAAAACCAAATAAAGAAGAATACTGTTAATAAATAACTCATGTATTTTCTATAGTTTTTTTCTCCAATATTAGGAATAGCAATCTCATCTCTAATAAATAAAACCAATGGTTCTAAAAATTTACCACCTTTATTAGGTACTAAATTATTTTTGTAAGATTTAGCATATCGCATAAATACAACAAAAATTAACAACCCAATTAGCATTATTATAAATACGTTTTTTGTGATTGAAAAATCTAATGGTTTTGCATTGGCAGGATGGTAATGGTCATCCAGTGTAATTGTCCCTTGTGTATCTGTTTTGTATATTTTTCCGTGGAATATCTTATAGTGATTTCCGTTAGACTCAGCTATTGATTCCCCATGGTGGAATTTTGAAGAGGAAAACAATTGTAATCCTTCATCCCATAAGATAATTGGCAAAGGAAATTCCCATCCCATTGCATGCCAAACAGTAAAATCGTAAGAATCTTGTAAGTGATGTTGAATGTATTCTTTTCGTTCAGCACTTTTAATTTCTTTGTCAGATAATCCTGTGGTTTCTACTTCGTGTTTTCCTGAAGTATGTTCGTCATTTCCGTGTTGAGCAAAAATTGCAATTGGGCTAACCAAAAGCAATAATAATACTATTTTAACTAATCTTTTCACTTGCATATTAAGCTATCAATAAAGGTGCTTTAAAATCGGTGCAAACTTAGGTATTAAAAACTAACTAATAAAAGAATTTTAAGGTTTTATTTGGACTATTTTTTTAGTCAATAAAAATGACTGTTTTAGCTTTGTTTATTCAATATTTTTATGCTGGAAAGCACTTCAAAAAATAAAGAAAAAGCGTAGGAAATAAAAAATGATGTAAACTCTAGTTTTGAGACATCTCCATTTTCGTTAAATGAGGGGTAAATTAGAATAAAAAAGACAATGAATTTTATAAAGCTTCCTATAAAAAAAATATAGCCTAAACTTTCGGCAAATTTATCTTTGAATTTCATTAATCCTACAAAAATAAAAATGGTAAGGAAAAAATTAACGAAGTAAGAATCAATTATTTTATTTTCAAATAATGGTAAAGACAGAAAATCTAGTACAGCAATGTGAATTCCGGAAACAATACCTAATAATAAGACAAGAAGAATTGCAAATTTAATTATTGATTTTGTCATTTAGAATAATAATTTGTTTCCGATTTGTTGGGGTTAAAAAGATGTTGGGGCTTAGTTTTTATTTATTTTATTCACCTGTCGGAGTACATTAAATAATGCAATGGCTACAAAAAAGAGTGTAAAACCTATAGTAAACCAGTTTTTTTCATTGGGATATTTTTGATCGAGCCATTTTCCTGCATAGGCACCTGCAAAAATGGTAGCTCCCATTTGCAAACCAACACCAGAAAGTTTAGCTAAATTACTAGGCTGTTTGCGCTTTTTCGAGGGCTGGCTCTTTTTCTTCATGTTTTATACCTTTAACAACAGAACCCATGTTACAAGTCCCTGTGAAGTTTGCTCCTGGTTCAATAGATAATTTGTTGGTATTAATATCTCCACTAATATTTGCAGTTGCTTTTAGTTGCAATAATTCTTTAACAATTATGGTTGCTTTAATATTTCCAGAAACATCAGCATTTTTACAGGTTACTTCTCCTTCAATAACTCCACTTTGGCCTACAACAACTTTTCCTTGAGAGCTTAATGTTCCGTTTAATACTCCGTCAATTCTAATGTCTCCAGTACAGGTTACATCTCCTTTTATTTCAGTTCCTTTTCTAATTATGTTTATAGCTGGACTCTCTCCTTCGTTATTTCTTGCCATTTTATTTGTATTTTTCTTAAACATTCAGGTTCAAAGGTAATAAATTATGGGTTAAGCTCAGTTTCAAAGTTTTGCTTAAAAAAATTGAGGTATCCTTTTACATCTTTATTTTTATAGAAGAGCGCAAAGTTGTCTTTAGAAATAAGAAAGTACTCGTACTCTTTTAAGTTAAGATCTTTTAAGTTATCTTTATTTAGTTTAAATGATTTGAAATAATCAATTGCACCATCATAACCTTTTATAGGCTTTACAATAATGATTTGAGTTGTGGGGTTAACAAATATGTTACTTACGTTAAATTTTTTAGCACTGTAATATTTTAAATTAAAATTAGATATATCAACTTTGTATTTATTAGTTTTTTTATCTTCAGCAGGTAGAACCGCTACAAAATGGAAGTCAGAATTAAAAACATGAGTATATGGGATACTGCTTTGGGCTTCTTCAATATCAATTTTAACACCTTTTTTTATTAAATCTAATATTCTTTTAGCTTCTGTACTTACTTCAGATTCTGGGTGAGTTAAAATTACTTTTTCTAAAGCGAGTTTAAATGTGTCAATAGTGTTGGTGTGACCCGTTGCCATAGCTGCTAGAAAATCGAAATGATCTTGTAGATGGTTGTCTGCAAAAATGGATTTTGCCTTTTCACACCTTACCATTACTTTGTTGTATTTTCTGTCATTATACATATTGTAAACAATACTATAATAGTTGTCAACTCGTTTTCTATTTTCTCTTGTAACTTTGTTGTAGGTTGGGTCTTGAATGATTTTAGCATATTCACTTTCAGGGTAGTTATTTAAAATAAGTGTTTTATATTTTTGTTTCATCCCATCATCATCAATTAGTAAGCTTATTCGGTATAAATTATACCAAGATGGAAGAACATACCTACAAGTGTCATATCTAATAATTAAATCTTCGAATGATTTTACAGAATTTTTATAGTCTTGAAAATCTTCTCTATAAATGTTCCCCAAAGCATATAAGGATTCAATAATTTTATTGTGAGAAACATTCATTTTTCCCTCTGTTAACGGGATGTATTGTAAGTAATATTCAGCCGTAGTTTTTTCGTTTACCAAAATTTTAGTACTGTCAGTACTTGATGAATCGTTTTCGTTTTCAAGCTCTTCTTCAAAAAAAGCGATTGTTTCTTTATTGCTTCTCCTCCAATTGTCTCCTAATTTTCTGTCACCCCAGTTTTTCTTAAAATCTGTAAATCCAAAGCCCAATGTAGTATTGTTATAAAAGTACCATTTACCAGTATTTGGAAGGTTAGATGAAATTGTAGAATTGTTATTGAAAGAATTAAATTCATTATCGTTATCTAAATCGGCTTTTTTAAGCTCTTCTTCTTTTATAGCATTATTAACAAGACCTTCAATAATTTCATTTCTATACGTTTCGTCATTCGCTAATTTTTGGAGGCTATCTTCTTCTTGAACTATAAAAATATTTTCAACTAATCTTGAAAGTGCTTGACTCCTATCATAGATTGTTTCATATCTTGAGTAATCTTCGGGTAAAACGGTTAAACAACTGTCATAATAGGCTTGAGATTCTACATAAAGTGGTTTACTATAAAATAGTTCTCCTAACCTTAAATAAGAGAGTGCTTTTTGTTTGTTGTTTGATACACTTAATGCAGCAGATTTCTGAAGGTGATCAATCCCTAAAGGTTCGTTACCTTCTTTAAATGCAATATCAGCTAAAGCAAAATGAATTTGATCTAAATATTCTTTGTTTTTACCATCTTTCACCATTTTAGATAGCATTTTCTTAATGTCTTTCTTTTCTTCTGATGCAGGATCAAATGATAATGCTCTACTAATTTTAGCATTAAACATCATATTATATTCAGGTTTTAATTTAATTACTTTAGAAAATAATTCAGATGCTTTTCCGTATTCTTTCTTTTTTAACCATAATTGAGCAAGAACATAGTTGAATCTACGTTTATCTTTTTTATTTTTAGTTGTTTCTAGTGCTTTGGTTAGCTTAGTAATAGCATCATCATGATTATTTTTTTTAATATAAAAATCTGCCATTAAAGCATTAAATTCGCTATTATATTGTTTAGGTATACCTTTACTTTCGACTAAGTCAAGAAAAGATTCTGCTTTATTTAGATTTCCTAATTCAATATGAGTACGAGCTAGCCAAATTAATGCTTCAGATTTTACATCTTCAGTTTTAAAAGCTTTAGCAATGTATTCAAAGACTTCTTCACCAACAAAAAATTCTTGTTTGTAAAAACGGGCTTTTCCCATTAACATATAACTTTTATCAATCCATCTGTTGTACTCGTGTTTTTTGATATACATAGAATGTCTATCAATAACAGTTGATGTTTTTTCAATTATTTTATCCATATCTGGATACATGGATTTAGCTTGGGCTTCATCTGGGTAAATAAAAAGGGGTAGAAGCTCAGAGTAATCATCTTTATGTTCAGTGTAAATGCGTCTTTTATTGGATTTATAAATTTCGCGAGCATTAAAATATCCGTTATAATGGGAAACAGTATTTTGATAGGCTCGGTGTGTGAACCCTTTTTTCTTTTTTGAACAACCTAAAATACTAATAGTTATCACTATTAATAGTATTAGTTTAATATGTCTGTTCTTTTCCAAATTTGCTAAATAAACTGCTTAAAAGTTACTTTATTATAATCAATCTGCTAAAATGCTTATTAGTTATAAAATACGGTAGAAAATTAACAGTTCCTTAGATTGAGTATATTTGCTGAAATTATTATGGTAAATTTTAAAGATAAACCTAAGAAGTTAGAACGGCTAAAACATAAGTATCGCCTGGTTATTTTAAATGATGATACATTTGAAGAGAAAATTTCTTTGAGACTCTCTCAATTAAATGTATTTGTAATTTTTGGAGTGAGCTCCTTTGTACTTATTTTATTAGTAATACTGTTAATTGCTTTTACTCCACTAAGAGAATTTATACCAGGTTATGCAAATGTAAATATCAGAAAGCAAGGGGTAGAAAATTTTTTAAAAGGCGACTCTATTGCGATTGCACTAACTCAAAACACACTCTATATAGAGAATATCAGACACATTATACAGGGAGAAGTTTTAAGCCTAGATAATGAAACGGTTATTGATTCTTCTGTAAATTACCAAGGTATTAAAAATGAGCCTATTGAGGAAGATTCTGTATTGAGGAATATGATAGAAACAGAGGAGAAATATAATTTGTTTAGTATGGCCGGAAGTACTCCAGGTAACATAAGTAGCTTTATTTTTCTACAGCCTTTAAAAGGAACAGTTACAGATAGGTTTAATATTAAAAAACAACATTTCGGAATTGATGTTGTTGCTCCAAAAAATGAAGCAATCAAAGCTACTTTAGATGGTACAGTAATTTTTGCAGAATGGACTTCGGAAACGGGTTATGTTATTCAATTACAACATTCTGATAATATCGTTTCTATATATAAGCATAATTCGGTACTACACAAAGAAGTTGGTGATCATGTTAAAGCGGGAGAAGTAATTGCCATAGTTGGTAATTCTGGTGAATTTTCCACAGGGCCTCATTTGCATTTTGAACTTTGGTATAACGGTATCCCTATTAATCCTGAAGATTATATGATGTTTTAAAAATCACACTTTCTGAGTTTTTATTTACTTATAAAAAGGACTAATTAAATCGAGATTTAGATTTTGTTCCTCCAAAAGGGTTAGGGTAAACATAACGTAAAGAGAATTCAAAGCCACCATTTTTATTGGTTGCATTATTTAATGATGAAGTGTTGATGTCATAACTAAATCCTAAAGTATAATTACTGTATTGTAGAATTATTGAAGCAATTATCGCATCATTCCAACGATAAAATAGACCTCCGCCTACAGCCATGGTGTTGTCCTCTCCTGTATGTTTGTAGGTATTTTTAAGCTTATAGAGCACATCAGATCCAAACAATATTTCATGAATAGGACCTTGTTTTGAGTATAATACATACGGTAGAGCAGAAAGCTTTGAATTAAGACTAACAATAGCGTTTCCATGCCAGATAAAACGATAATGTAGTTGGTCTGGCACCAAGTGTTGTGTTTCAAAATCTGGCTTAGTTAAATGGTGGAGTGATATTCCACTTGTTATTAATAGACTATTATCAGAAAAGAAGTTTTCTTTATTTCTAAAGGTCCAAACAATACCAGAGGTATAATCTGTAGCGCCAAAAGAAAACCCTGTAAAATCGGTACCTTCACCAGTTGAAATTGCTTGATTATATTGATAGCCATCAAATTGATTTCCCCAACTCAGACTCTGTGTGTTTGCTGAACGCTGAAAATATCCACCTTGAACTCCTAATCCTAATGTGTGTTTTTCATTTAGGTTAATGTGGTAAGCAACACTTAAATTAAATTGCGTGGTTTTCATTTCAGAAGAACCAGCTTCATCTTTAAACATATAAATTCCACCAGCAAAATAACCTAAACGTTTACCTCTTTTTGCTTTTTTCAAATTCATATCAAAAGATGCCATCATTGTTACAAAGGGTTCACTAACACTCCCCCATTGGTTTCTATAATTTAATATACCTCTCATTGTATATTCAGCTCCTGCGTTTGCTGGGTTTACTAAAAGAGGAGTCATGTTAGATTGTGCCAAATGGATATCCTGAGCAATAGTGCTACTAATTGTAGATAATGATAATATATATATGAGGAGTTTAAGTTTCATAGTTAGGTGGTTATTTAAATAAGGTGGTATTACCTTTAATTTCTACTTGATCACCATTGATTAGGGTGCCTGAAACAGTATAAACATAAGTGCCTGTATTTAATTCGCTCCCATTTTTTGTTCCATCCCAGCAACCACCAACTTCATCAGATTCGTAAATTAATTGACCCCATCTAGAGTAAACTCTAAATAATACGGTTTCTATACAGTTACTGTAAACTTTTAGACAATCATTCTCTCCATCACCATTTGGAGAGAATGCATTAGGAACAAATAAATCTCCACAAATAACATCAACAAAAACAGTAACACAGCTCGTGTTTATGCAATTGTTTTCTGTGTTAGAAACACAATAAGTAGTTGTCTCTTTTGGTGTTGCAATTGGATCAGCACAATTAGTACATGATAAATTTTCTGTTGGTGTCCAAGTATACGGAGTAACTCCTTGTGCATGGATAGTAGCGCTTTGACCTAAGATAACAGTAGTGTCGTTAAACGCAAAAATATTAGGAAGCGGAGTAACCGAAACTGTAAATGTGGTATCTCCTGTACATCCATTAACATTTACTGTAAGTGTATAAATAGTGGTGTCGTTTGGTGTTTTTGTAATAGACTGTGTTGTATCTGATGTATTCCAAAGATAAGAACCTCCTCCATTACCAGTTAATGTGGTTGATTCTTGATCACAAATAACAGCTTGTCCCGTAATATTTGCAATTGGATTAGATAAAACTTGAACAAATGTACTAGCAGTGTCTTCGCATCCTGCGGTGTTAGTAACTGTAACAACGTAAGTGCTATCAGCTGTTGGAGATACTGAAATAGCAGAAGTAGTTAACCCGTTGTTCCATTGATATGATCCTCCTCCTGAAGCTGTTAATGTAGTAGAGTTTCCTTGACAAATAGAATTAGATGAAGAAGTAATTGAAACTGTAGGTAAATTGTCAACTAGGATATTTATATTATCAGTATTAATACATCCATTTGTGTCTGTTACAGTTACAATGTAATTCGTATTTGTTGCAGGGGAAACAACTGTAGTGTCAGAAGAACTTCCAGTACTCCATAAATAGGTACTTCCTCCTGTGGCTGTTAATGTGTCAGTACTTCCTATACAAACTGTATTGTTCCCTGCACTAGTGATAGTAACTATTGGCAATTGATTTACAATTACGGTTATATCAGTTGTATCAAAACATCCTCCTGCATCAACAATTACAGAATAAGTTGAATCTACAGTTGGAGAGACGTTTATTGAAGAGCTGATAAAGCCATTGTTCCAAACATAAGTTCCTCCTCCAGAAGCTGTTAGTGTCGTAGGGATTCCTACACATATAGTATCTATACCTGTTATACTAGCTGTTGGGTTAGATACAACTTGAACAAATACACTTGAAGTATCTTCACAGCCTGCAGTATTTGTAACAGTAACAATGTAAGTGCTGTCAGTATTTGGTGATACAGTTATGGCGGGGGTAGTAAACCCGTTATTCCATTGGTATGTTCCACCACCGCTTGCAGTTAATGTTGTTGAACCTCCTAAGCAAATGTTTGTAGATGTAGAAGATATAGATGCTGTAGGTAAATTGTCAACTTGAATGTTTATGTTGTTGGTATTGATACATCCATTTGTATCTGTTACAGTTACTGTATAATTTGTAGTTGTTGTGGGAGATACAATAGTAGTATCAGAAGAGCTTCCTGTATTCCATGAATAAGTTCCACCTCCTGTAGCAGTTAGTGTGTCAGTACTTCCTGTGCAAATATTACTGCTCCCTGCACTAATGATAGCAATTGTTGGCAGTTGATTTACAATTACGGTTATATCAGTTGTATCAAAACATCCTCCTGCATCAACAATTACAGAATAAGTTGAATCTGCAGTTGGAGATACGTTTATTGAAGAGCTGATAAAACCATTGTTCCAAACATAAGTTCCTCCTCCAGAAGCTGTTAATGTCGTAGGGATTCCTACACATATAGTATCTATACCTGTTATACTAGCTGTTGGGTTAGATACAACTTGAACAAGAACACTTATCGTATCAGTACAACCACCTCCATTCATAACAGTTACTAAATAAGTGCTATCAACTATTGGAGAAACAGTTATTGTAGGAGTTATTGCTCCATTGTTCCAACTATAAGAAGTTCCTCCACTTGCAGTTAGTGTTGTAGTGTTTCCTAAGCAAATAACATTGCTTCCGGTTATAGATGGTGTAGGGATAGTGTTAACAGAGATAATTTGGTTAGTTGAATCAATACAACCATTTGTTCCAGTAACTATTACAGTGTAAGTTGTATTAACTGTTGGTGAAATAACAGTAGTATCTGAAGAACTTCCAGTATTCCAAGTATAAGTTCCACCTCCTGTTGCAGTTAGTGTATCTGAAGTGCCACTACAAATAGATGTGTTTCCAGTAATATTAATTGTTGGAGTTGCATTTACAACTAAGTCCATTGTATCTTGAAAAGAACATCCAATAGGGTCTGAAACTTCGTAATAAAGTGTATAGTTTCCGGCAGTTGTAGGTGTAAGTAATGGATTTACAATTGATGAATTATTTAATAATGCTTGTCCAGTTCCTGTCCAAGTATGCGTGTAAGGGGAGATTCCTCCTGACGGATTTCCATTTAAATTGAGCGTTTCGTTGGTACAAAGGGTATCGTCAGCAAGTAGGTTCGCAGTCGGAAAAGGGTTTACTGTAATTGTTTTTGTAAAAGTTTGCTTATTACCACAAGCACCTTCAGCAGTTAATGTATATGTAGTAGTAGTGGATGGACTTACTGTAATGTCAGGTGTAGTTGCACCGCCAGGCATCCATAAGTATGATGAAGCTAGAGCTGGACCTATTAATTTGGTTGTGTCTCCAAAACAAATGTTAGGGCGATTAACCTTTATATCGGTAAACTGAACACCTGAATTGGCAGAAATTGTATAATTACATATATCACCAGCATAACCATCTATCATTAAGTAGTAGTCGTTTCCAATAATAAGACTGTTAGCTGTTATTGTAAAGTTAGAAGAGCCTTCTTGGAAATTCGATACGGGTACGAAATTTGTGCAATTTGTGGCAGAAAAAACTTGCATTTGAATTCCTCCAGAAGGATAATTTCCTATCCAGCAATTACCAATAGCAACATTAAGAATCGCTGTAGTGTTAGAGGCTGTAAATTTTATCCAGGAGTTGTTATTGATTTGCACATCAAAAAGTGGAGCTCCAGTACCCCAAGCTCCTCCTTGTCCAAAAACTCCACCAGAATTTGATCCTGGAGCATAAGTATAAGTTGGAGGGTCATTTAATTCTGCATTTGCTCTCATATTGCTAGGTCTATCTGCGGTATAGGCAGCACTAGTAGAAGCGCTGTATCCATTTAAATCACAAATTGCTAATGCATTAGAACAATCATCATTTGTTGGGGAAGAAACACAAAAGCCAAAATCGCCAGCAGACGTTCCAAACCCAAAATAACGGACAAAGTAAGTCGAACCAGGAGTTAAACCAGATTCATTGATGTAAGGTTTGAAATCATTACCTCCTCCAGGGTAATTATTATCATCTGAACAAGTAATCTGAGTAAGAGAACCACAAGTTCCACTATATAAAACCATAACACCATCGTTAATCCCAAAGTTAGGTTGCATGGTAATTGCAATTTGACCATTTGCTGGTGCGACAACACTAAACCATATGTCGTGACTTCCAGCGGAAAAACCTCCTATTTGAGCTCCAGAACCACCAACACAAGAGGAAGGTGTTGGTGCACCTAAAGATGCGGTTGAGCCAATAGTTGAAAATTGCAAATAATTACAAGCAGAAGTTACTGTTGGTAAGGCAATAGCGTTGCAGGGTTCATCATTAGTTGGTACTGGAGATACTCCAGCTCCAGTTACACAGATGTCAAAAGGAAAACCTCCACCACCGAAGTAGTCATAAACTCTAACAAAGTAAGTGTTACCAGGAATTAAACCAATAGCATTTATTACTTCATTTCCATTAGTAAACCCAACATCTTCACATTGAATAGAATTAAGTGAAGCGCAATTCCCAGAATAAAGTTCGACTACTGGGTCCATTAATGACGAAGGATCAACTGTGATGGTAGCAGTTGTATTTGTAGCAACAAAAGCAAACCAAACATCGTCATCAGCATTGCCTGAACAACCAATCATTGATTGAGTAGCTCCAACTGTTGTTGATGTAGTATTTACGCAAGCAGCGTTAATAGAAAGGACAGTTGCTCCTGAGCAGTTGTCATTTACTGGACTAGGAGGAGGGTTTGTTACACAAACAGTAAAGGTGCTTGATCCAGCACCAACTCCATAATGGTAAATTCTAAACTTATAAGTATTTCCTATCGTTAATCCTGTTGCGTTTATTGTTTCAGTTCCGCCAGCTAAGCTAGCATCCATACAAGAAATTGTTGCCAATACAGCACAGCCACCAGAAAACAACTGGACTACAGCATCCATAGTAGTGCTAGGAATAACATTAATTTGATGAGAAGTTCCTGTTGCCACAAATTCGTACCACACATCATCATCAGCATTCCCTACACAACCAGGAATGTTCTGTGTTAATCCAGAGCTTCCGTTTGTTGGACTTACACAAGTTGCTGTTATAGAAATTGGTGTGGCAGCAGAACAGTTTTCTGACTGCCCAAAGCTATTATTAAGGTTAAAGAATAATAAAAATGTAATAAAAATGTAAAATATTTTCATAAGTGATAATTAGGGTGAGATAATTTATTTGGAAAAAGTTTCGGTTGTTAATTCATCTGGAGTAAATCCATTTTTGGATATGATTTTTTTTAAATTTATGGGCTGAAATAAAACATCGCTTTCTTTTATTCTTTTAGCCTCTTTAACAACAACAATTAGTAAAGCATTTTTTTTCTCAGCTTTATATTTAATTTTCACTTCCGTAACATTTTTTAACGCTTTAACTTCTTCTTCCATATTGTAGATAGAAGAAGTATTCATTTCTGCGTTAAATGTATACGAATATATTGTTTTTATTTTTTTGTTAGTGTTTTGGGCTGTAACGATAAATGTTGATAGTATAATTACTAGGAACAGAAAAGGTTTTATAAGAATAAGTTTCATTGCTTAGAATGGTATTAGTTTAATATAAAAGTGGTGTAAAAGTTTGTAATTAAAACAAATATACTAAATGATTAAAAAATGGGCAAATTAAATTTTAATTGGAATCTTGTGTTAAAATAAAAATGGAGAATAGCTATATTTGTATTTCTCAAAAAAAATAGTAAAAACGAAAAAAAATATGAAATTTGGTACTAAAGTAATACATGCTGGTTTAGAATATGATAGTGCTACAGGTGCGATAATGACCCCTATTTATCAAACATCAACTTATGTACAGCTAGAAGTTGGTAAACATAAAGGGTATGAATATTCTAGAACATTAAATCCAACAAGACACGCGTTAGAGAAAAATATAGCAGCGATAGAAAATGGTAAGTATGGAGCTTGTTTCGGTTCTGGTTTAGCGGCAATGGATTGCATTATTAAAACATTAAACCCTGGAGACGAAGTAATTTCTACAGATGATTTATATGGAGGGTCTTACCGAATATTTACTTCTATTTTTGAAAAATATGGTATTAAGTTCCATTTTGTATCTATGAGCGATACCTCTGAGATTGAAGCTACAATAAATGAGAATACAAAAATGATTTGGGTTGAAACACCAACTAATCCGATGATGAATATTATTGATATTGAAGCAGTAAGTAAAATAGCTAAAGCTAATAATTGCATATTAGCAGTAGATAATACTTTTGCGACTCCTTATTTGCAAAATCCTTTAGATTTAGGTGCTGATGTGGTTATGCATTCGGTTACTAAATATTTAGGTGGGCATTCTGATGTGGTAATGGGAGCTTTAATTTGTAATGATGATCTATTAGCTGAAGAGATATATAGGATTCAAAATAGTAGTGGAGCTGTTTGTGGGCCACAGGATTCATTTTTAGTGTTGAGAGGAATTAAAACCTTACATTTAAGAGTTCAAAGACACTGTGAAAATGGGAAAGCGGTTGCTAATTTTTTAAGAAATCATCCAAAGGTGGATGGCGTTTTTTGGCCAGGATTTGAATCTCATCCAAACCACGATATTGCTAAGAAGCAAATGAGCGATTTTGGAGGAATGGTTTCGTTTACTTTGAAAGGAAATAATTTAGATGAAGCTTTAAATATGATTAAAAAGGTTAAAATATTTGCTTTAGCAGAATCTTTAGGCGGGGTTGAATCCTTAATTGGACATCCTGCAACAATGACTCACGCAGCAATACCAAAAGAAGAAAGAGAAAAAACAGGTGTAGTAGACTCTTTAATTCGATTAAGTGTTGGAGTAGAAGATATTGACGATTTAATTACAGATTTAAAACAAGCTATTAATTAAGAAATATGAATTATTTTTTTATCACAGGATCGAGTAAAGGTTTAGGTAAGGCCTTGACAGAATTATTATTAGAGAATGAAAATAATACTGTTTACGGTATGGCAAGAAGTAGTTCAATAAGCCATAAGAGATATTTTCATACAGTTATAGATTTAAGTAAATTAGATAATGTAGTAAGCTATCCATTTCCAACGCTTGAAAATGTTGAGAAAATTGTTTTGATTAATAATGCGGGGATGGTTGGTGATGTTAATAGAATAGGACAGCTTGATAATCAGAAAATTATAGATTGTTATAACCTAAATTTAATTACACCTGCTGTTTTAATAAATAATTTTATTTCATTATACACTAATTATAGCTGTAATAAATTAGTGTTAAATATTAGTTCAGGTGCAGGGAGAGCACCAATAGATGGTTGGAATGTTTATTGTTCAACCAAAGCAGGGATAGACATGTTTAGCCAGGTTTTAAAAGAAGAGGCTCAAATTGATGGGACGGGAATAAAAATTTTAAGTTTAGCTCCAGGTATTATTGATACTGATATGCAGGTTCAGATTCGAGAAGCTAATAAAAATGAATTTTCGAACATTGAAAATTTTATTGAATATAAAAAAAATGGAGATTTATCAAATCCAAAAACTACAGCAAAGCAGGTGTTAAGGTTTATAGAAGAGGAAGAATTGTTAACAAATGTTATTTGTTCAGTTAGAGATTTAACAGAATAAGCTTTTTCCTGTCCACTTACCGACAAAATTAACCGCTAATCAAATAGATGTCTTAACTTCTGTTTAGTTTTATTATATTTGAGAAACTTCTTTTTTGAGGTCTTTATAAGCTTAACTTACAAACTAAACAGAACTATGAAAAAAACTAAACTATCTTTATTGGCATTTGCAGCTTTTCTTTTTACTTTTAGCTCTAGTGCGCAGACAGGAAGATCAAATAATTGGTGTTTTACTGATCAGCAAAATGCTATGTTAGAAGCTCAAAATCCAGATTTAAGCCAGCAAAAAAGTGATGTAGAAAAATATGTTCAAAAATACATGGCTGAACATAAAAATGATATTCAAGGTAAAAAAGCTATAAATTATATTATTCCTGTTGTATTTCATGTAGTTACTTACGATGGTTTGGGCTATGTGTCCAAAAATCAAATAGATCAAGTAATGAGTACAATTAATGAAGATTTTCAACGAACGAATTCTGATGCAAATCAGACTAGATCTCAGTTTTTGCCATATGTAGCGGATGCTCAGGTTGAGTTTAGATTGGCTCATCTAGACCCTAACGGAAACTGTACTGAAGGTATAGTTAGGATAGAATCTCCTTTAACTATTGATGCTGGAAATTCTGTGAAATCGGTTAGTTATTGGAATTCTAAGAAATACCTAAATATATGGGTTGTTTCTAATATCGCTGGTGGCGGTGGTGGCTCTATTATCGCTGGTTATGCTCAATTCCCTACAAGTGGAATTAATTCAACTTATGGTATTGTAATGGACAATAATTTTATAAATGGAAGTTCAAGAACATTAAGTCATGAAATAGGACATTGTTTTGGCTTGTATCATACTTTTCAAGGAGGATGTAGTTCTAGTGGAGCTTTCGGAGGTGATGGTGTTACAGATACACCTCCTTCAAATACAAATGGGTTTAGCTGTAGTACTTCAATAAACTCATGTAACAATATTCCTTCTGGTGATCCTTATGGATTTGATGTGGAGGATCAAACAGAAAACTTCATGAGTTATGCTAATTGTCAGAACATGTTTAGTCTTGGCCAGAAATCGAGAATGGATGCTGTATTAGCTAGTAATTCGACTTCTACAGGATTAAAGCAATTATCTAATGGTTCTAATTTAATAGCTACTGGAACAGCAACCCCTTATAATCCAGCTATATGTATTCCTATTGCAGATTTTGAGTATAATAAGACTTTAATTTGTCAAGGTCAATCGGTTTTATTTACTGATTTTTCATACAATGCATCACCAACAATATGGAATTGGACTTTTGGAGGTGGAGGTACACCAAATACTTCACCTTTAGAAAACCCAACGATAGTATTTAACACTCCTGGTGTTTGGTCTACAACTCATGAGCCAGGAACAACTGCTGGGTCAGCTCTTGTTACTAAGCCAAATATTATAACAGTAAGTTCTTTAACTGCTGATTATGGAGGTATTATAGTGGATGGATTTGAAAATTCGACTAATTTTAATAATGATTGGATTATTT
>JAESTF010000249.1 GCA_016763795.1 Flavobacteriales bacterium | reverse complement strand
AATTGGGTTGGATACTAATAATATGTTTATCTTAAAGTTATGTAATTTAACAGTAAGTGTCGTTGAAAATAGTTTGTTTAGTGAAGTAACTATTTTTCCTAATCCAACTGAGGGTCTTGTAAATATTAATTTAGATAAATTAAAAGATGTAAGTATCAAAGTTATGGATATTAGCGGCCAACTAGTCTATCATCAGACACATATTAATACTTCCGTTCACCAATTTAAGTTAAACGTAACAACTGGTCTTTACTTTCTTGAAATTGTTGATGCCGCAGGAGAAAAAAGTATTAGAAAAATTATCATCAATTAACTTTAAAGATACAATTGGAAAAAGGCGGGTTTTGTTGTATCTAAGAGTAAGTTAAAAATTGAATTATATCTTTATCGTTTAAAAAAGATATTTAAAGCTCTTTTTTCCATGTCCGATAAGCTATTTATGTTAAATTGAAAACGGGAAAGTGGGTATACATAGAAAAGTTTGTAAAGCAATAGTTATTAACAGCTTCTTATAGTTGCTAATAGTTATTGAGTTTATGTTACTATTTTGTTACTCAAAAACTTTAATTTCATTTAATTCTTTTGCTATAAAAGGATAGGATGATTGGCTTTACATTCTGTATCGGAAAGTAATTATTTTCTCCCTAAGACTTTTAGATAAAATTGTTCGTAGTTTTTAACTGTGAGCTGGTTGTAAATGTAATACAGTAAGTGTTTAACAAGTTATTTACACCCTATAGAATTAACCCACTTATTAAAAAATGTGTAGATACAACTTTACACTAATTTGTTAAAATTCACCTGTAATAAGTAAAAATCCGTTTTCCATCAATATCGAATTAAGTACCACTTACTTTTTGTTTACAGTATCTTTTTTTTTGAATAAAACTCCTACAATTAAATTACTATTTTATTGATTCTTGATTTAAGGTGGCAATTCTATTAATACATATTTAGGTAAATGGTTTATATGTGTTTATACGCATATTTTAATGAGTGTAAATACGTGTTAAATGTAAATATACCTTCTTCTAAACTGTTGTTTTTCAACGGTTATAAGATTCAAGAATTTATATCCATCTAATAGTCAGTTAAATGGAAATGTTTATTTATTAACAATTTTAAGTATATATATATAGGAATTGATATTTTATTTACATTTGTTCGTCTAATTTTAACAAATTACCGTTGAACAATAAAATATGACCGTTAAATATAAAAAGAGTATTTATTATAAGATAAATACGATTTGAAATAGTTTTAACGTTTTAAATAAAGATTAAACGATTATACCTATGAAAAAAACACTTCTAATATCCTCTATCTTACTGTTATTAATAAATCAAACTTACTCACAAGTAGTTTCGGGAGGATCTCAAGTCCAAGCAGCAACAACAAAACCAGGAGACCTTGCAGGGAGTAGTTTTAATGGAAATGTAAATTTATCTACGGGAACATACAGCGGTAGTTATACATTAGGGTCAGTAGCAACCCCTGGAGGCCTTAAATATGATGTAAATATGGCTTATTCTTCTGCTTACACAGGAGGAGATAACGTACCTATAGCAACAGGTATACCTTATGGAGTAGGGTGGAGTGTTGTTGTGCCTACCATTAGTATTTCCGTAGCAGATTATAAATCGTATACAGATGATGTACTAAAACAAGGTATTATAAATCTTAACAGTTCTAGTTCGACAGGTATTGATAACAGCAAAAACTTCTCTAGAGATGGTAATTTATATTGGTTTTCTCCTATAGTAAATATTCCTGGTGTTGCTAGTGGACGAGCTGTCTTTAAATTTTTAGACAAAGAAACAGAAGCTCCTGTATTTGTATTAGAAAATTTTGAACAATACATTGAATTAATGTTTTGGGGTAATACGTGGGAAGTCTCTTTGCCAGATGGTACTAAATATTTTTTTGGAGGAGGATCTATTAGTTATAGAAAAGGGTATAACAAAAGAACGCACAAATATGATGAACTGTTTAACGACAAATTGGTTACCCAATTGCTTGATGGTAGTTATGTGAATAACCCTGGAGCATCAGAGCAGTTTAATCAACCAGGAAACGTAAGTAATAACATTAAACCAAAAGGAGAAACAATGAATTGGCATTGTACACAAATCCGAAATAGAAACCTTCCTCACCAATTTATTAACTTTTCTTATGATGGCTATGGTGAATTTAATTATTTTAAAGATTTTCTTCTGAGTCGCAAAATTGGTTAAATGAAAATTTAAGAGCTCCTGTATTTGGGCCTTTTTCAACAGCAAGCGGTTTACCTAGTTTACCTGTGGTTACTGATATAATTTTGAAAAGCGTATCCTCTTATCATTCTGAAGAAATTGATAGAGTAGATTTAGAATATGGAAATGCCGATTTTTATGGACCAGGCATGTTGAACCCAAACATTATCCAAGGATCAGAGGTAGTAGAAGTAGTAGATAACATGTATAATTCTAAAGTAGTCTATTCAACATCTAGTACATCAACCTCTACAGGAACTCAATTTAATAATTGGTACAGGTATTTTCATATAAAACATGATCGTGTTAGTTCAGGTACGGTTTTTAACAACTCATGGGGTACACAACCCACAGCTACCAACCCTTTTATTACTGAAAATAATAGTTTCTACAGTTTTCATGAGACTGATGGTATAAACAAGACTTATATAAGAGAAAAAAATCTACTTAATATTTCAACATTAGCTTTTGACCATTGTTTTTTAGAGTCGCCTCGGCTTACAGAAGGATCAGGTTCTAATCAAATACCATTTATAGGAGGAGATATCTATGAAATAAAAACAACTATAAATAACGCCAGTAACAATGCCGTTTTAGGGTATGCGAATATAGATATAAATATAGCTACAGGAAAACCCCATGATAATGGAGAAAGAACAAAGATTATAAACGGATTAGAAGTTTTAGATGCAAAAAGACGTGATGAAAATTATGTGAATGAAACTATCTTCTCAACCTTTGGGAAAGCGGTGAAATGGAACCCAGTACATAAAGGGCCAGGAAGCTCTCTGCAAACCTCAAATTTTTTCACAATGCCCAATATGCCTGATGATTATGATGGAATAACGATACAGGTTGGACCCGGTAATTCTGATAATTATTTTAGCATGACTCCTAGAGATGTCACTACTTTAACAAAAAGTCCGTTTGATGTTAACACTCCTATTACAGAATACCGAAAAAATGCCCATAAAACTTATTGGGCTGAGAACCTAAAAGCTGGAGTTTTTTCAGGATGGTCGAATGGGGCTAGAATTATTCCCAAACAACCGTACGGAGCAGTTCCACATAATTTTGGTATAGGCTTACCTTGGATGATGATGAAACCCATTGCAAATAAAATGTTGAATGATTCTCCAGATGAAGATGCCCCTATGTTTAACTTTTGGTGGTATGATCATGAAGGTGATGACGCTTTAAACATGCCTTTATCTATACAATACCCTAATAAACCAACATTATTAGGAAGCGCATCACTATCTAATGTTGAATTGGTTCGATATAGCAAGAATCCATATATGTTAAAATCTGTAAAATCATATAAAACAAATGGAGAGATATCAGATAGTAGTCATGAGAGCCCTGGAAGAATATTGGTAAACCAGTTTGATATGGAATATGGTCACAATGTTTCGGGTATTGTTGATAATAAGAATTACGATGAAAATAATCCATTTAACTTAAATACTGATTATACATCACGATCTACAACAGCGTACCAACTAAAAAACATCAAAAATATTCCGGTAAATGGTTCTCAAAATATAGAAAACATATTGCCTGTAAATAATAATGATGTACCTACCACTCATTTTGAGTATGGCGAGTTTGAACCAGGAATCTCTCTCTTAGGTAGCTTTAGTACCTATTCATCAATATTTGTTTTAAATAAAATAACCTCTCATTTAGGAAAAGAAACCGAATTGAGTTACTACGGTTTTGATGAAGTAAGTGAGTTGTTTAAACCTTCCTTATACTTAAGATATGCAGCACAAAAACCTTTTGGTCAAACAACCTCAGATTTTGAAAAAACGCTTGCCTCTAAAAACTTTAGTGTTCAAATTAATGTTCCTGTACAGCAAATTGTAATTAAAGGAGCCTCTTCAGACCCTGATAAAACATGGAATTATAACTACGAAACACGATTAGAAGGAAATCGTACAGTATTCAATGGCTCTGGACATTTAAACTTTAATTATGTTAATGATGTAGAAGGTGGATGGAAAATAACGACAGTTATTGAGCCTGAAATAAATGGGCTAAGGCCATCTAGTAAATACCATCATCATGGAGTTTCTATAATAAACCCTATAACTCCTACTAATTTAATAGACAAAGAAAGAAGGCTTTTTGGGAAGTTAAATAAAGTAGAAAATTTTGATGGGACTGGTCTTAAAATAAGTCAAAAAGAAATATTTTATGAAGTAAATAAAGCCTTTACAAATGGAGTAAATAGACCTGGTTATTATTGGAGGGGAGAATTAGATGCACCCATTGTTGATCAAATAGTAACCGACTCATGGCCTATAACTATTGCTGGAGTAACCACAGTATGGGAGTTAACCACAAATACAGATAATGGTATACCTTATACTTATATTTTTACACATAAGGATTTAAATGGAGATGTTATACAGATAATAAACTCATTTGGAATTCTTGTTGATGATATTAATATAAAAGATCATTTACCCGGTTTAAATGTAGATTATTGGTATTATGATTATCAAGATATTGATGAAACAGGAAACCTTGATGCAGAACATCATCAAATTAATTTTCATTCAGGAATGGGGCAAAATCCTTTTATAGCAGCCTCATCAACAATGGCAGTAACCGGAGGATTCTCTGCATTTGCCAGAGATGCTTATTTTATAAAAAAAGTAAAAGAAATTGATACCGAATATGAAAACTCAGTATGTAATATACCAGATGAAGAAATAGTAGTGGGTAACCCAAGCCTACAATTAGCTACATTACCTACAGCTTCAGCTCCATTATCTGCTATAATAAATGTTCAATCTAATTCAGACGATAATGACTTAGTAGATTTAATAGCAGCGAATCGTTTTGGTAAAAGAATTAAATCAACATTAGTTTTAGCAGCTCCATTAAGTGATAATGTACTATCTACATTATTAGAAAAAAAACCATTTTATAAACCCAAAATATACAACGCTATTTTAGCTCTACAACCTAATTTGAGTGATGCTATTTTTAGTAAAATTTTAGCGTTACCAAAACCAATAAGAAATAATGTTTTGCGTGAAGCATTACTCAATCAACAATATCAGTTGTCAGCAGATGTTTTAAGAACAATTATATCTGCTCAACCACAAGTAAATTCCGAATTAGTAAAAAACGCATTACTCCAATACAATGCTTTGCCAGAAGATATTTTATTATCTATCGTTAATAGAAACCCTAAATATGACCCTAATTTTATTAAAACTATTTTATTAAAACAGATTAGCCTTTCCGAATCTCTTCATAATCTTTTATTGAGTAAAAAGTATTTGTCAGATAATGTTATTAAACGAGTATTTATAGATGGAGCTACTTACCCATCAGAAGCAACATTAGTAACAATGATAAACCGAAAACCAAAAGTTCAATCAACAGTAATAACCGATGTTCTGTTGAAATCTGCCTATCAGCATACAACATTAACAATGATCACATTAAATGCAAGGTTTGGTTTAGGATCTCTTATTTCTCAATTAGTAGAGAACCATAATGCTACATTACCAACATGGTCAATGTATTGTGCTAATCCTTCAACTACAGAACCCTTAAGCATTCAAAATATAACAGAATTTGAATATTGGGATGCAGATGAAACAGGAGCAACTAGTTCTGAAGGTTTTATGAAACTAATGGATGTTAACCCAACAGATCATCCAGCCATTCAATTAATGTTTGAACCATCATGGCAATTATATAAAACAAAGAGCTACTCACCACAATTACCAGGAGCATTTACAGAAAAAGAATATTTTTATTATTACGATTTAAAAAACAAATACAACAGAAGAGGACAATACATCCCTAATGTTATAGCAGATGTTTCTAATGGAGAAACATCTTATTATACTTCAGATTATGGATTTCTGAATGAGTCACATGCTCAATCCTCTTCAGCTAATGTACAGCCCTTTGATATTGTATTTTATAAAAATCCAACACCGCTTGAAGATGGAATTGGCAGTTTAAGAGGATTTCAACCACCAGGCTTAAAATTTTCTCATGAATTAAACTTATTAAATATAGTCTATCAAGAACGAACTACCAGTAAAAATGTATCAGACCTTAATCCAATAAGGCGTTCAACATTTTATTATTATGATAACCGATGGAACTCTATTTCTGATGATATCCAAGCTACAGTAATAGAATATGACGGAGAGGATTGTCCTACAGGTAGCGGAAACCCAGATCATGGAACAGACCCTGTTTGTTATACGACTAAAGTTATCAGTTTTGATCCAGGAGAAGTTCCTCCAGGATGGACAGCATACCTTGTTTTTGATAATCATATAAGTGTATGCCCTCCAGGCTCAGTACCTGATGGCGTAACAGATATAATATACACAAATGTAATAGGGATTGATTTGGGAGATGCAGAACCAAGAATGTCTTTAAAAGATGATTTAAAAAGAACCTTACATTTAAAAGATGTTAAAGTTCAAATAGATACCCTAATAAATGATGAATATTATGAAGGCATCTATAACTCAACCGATATTATTCCTTTTCCTAGTAGTACAGGATTAATGGAATTTAGATTTGATGGAAGTGATAATGTTTTTAATGCGAATGTATACACCCCCATATACCCTTTTGATGTATTAAAAGTAAAAGAAATTAAAGAACGTAATCATTTTACACAAGTACAATTAGAAGAAAACGAAAGAGGTTTACTTACTCGCTATTATTATAACAATATTGAATATTTGTGGAATGTTAATACAACATGTACTGAAGGTTCTTTTGGTAATTACAGTTCATATCAGAGTTTTAATATAGGTGTACCAACAGCCATTACAGTTGGTTTTGGTAGGCAAGACTCTTTACGAACAGATTATGAGTATTTTCTTGATTACTCCGTAAAGAAAATTATTGATCCTAATGGAATTACACTATCATACAAATACGATGAATATGGAAGATTAAAAGAAAGTTATAGAAATAATGAACTACTAAGTATGAACAGGTATAGTACTTGGAATAACGATTTTAATTCTTCGTTCGAACACAAAACAAATCAGAATTATGTAGAAACATTCCAATTTAAAGACAAAGGAAGTACTGCAGCATTAGAAAGTAGAAAAACGATCGATCCATTAGGCAGAGATTTCCATACAATGAGTAGAGAAGTATCCAATGCTTTTTTAACCTCAGTAACAGAAATAGGAGAAGTTGTACATACAGGAAAAATAATTTATGACAATTGGAATAGAGCTATAGAAACCTATAAACCTTTTGTAGATGGAGATGGAACTTACCCTGTAACCTGGGCGAATGTTACACAAACAACAAACCCAATAATTTATCCTCATATTTCTTCAACAGCATCTTATGAAGCAGATCAGAAATCAAGAGTTTTAAGAGAAGCTAAACCTGGTGTAGCGTTAAATACTGCTCGCAATGTAAAATACCATTACAGTATGGCTAATT
>JAESTF010000248.1 GCA_016763795.1 Flavobacteriales bacterium | reverse complement strand
TTGTGCAATCCAACCTGGCAATCTTCCTAATGCGAACATTACCGTAAACATTTCAGAAGGAATACCTAATGCTCTGTATATAATTCCTGAATAGAAATCAACATTCGGATACAATCCTCTTGATTTGAAATATTCATCGTTTAACGCCACTTCTTCTAAATGTCTTGCAATATCTAAAACTGGATCATTAACACCTAAAGCATCTAACACTTCATCCGCAGCTTTTTTAATAATTGTTGCTCTAGGATCAAAGTTTTTATAAACTCTATGTCCGAAGCCCATTAATCTAAACGGATCTTCTTTGTCTTTAGCTTTTGCGATCCATTTACCTACATCACCACCATCATTTCTAATTGCTTCTAACATTTCAATAACTGCTTGGTTAGCACCACCATGTAATGGACCCCAAAGAGCAGAAACTCCAGCAGCAATAGAAGTATATAAGTTTGCCTGAGACGAACCAACAACTCTTACTGTTGCAGTAGAACAATTTTGTTCGTGATCTGCATGTAAAATCAATAATGTATTTAACGCTTTTGCAACAATAGGATCAACTTTATATTCATCTGTTGGCATTGCAAACATCATGTTTAAAAAATTACTACAATAATCTAACTTATTATTTGGGTAAATTACTGGATGACGCATAGCATTTTTAAATGCCCAAGCTGCCAATGTTGGCACTTTTGCAATTAAACGGTGTATCGTTAAATCCACAGCTTCTTGTGCTCTATTTGGATCTTGAGATTCTGGATAAAAAGTAGAAAGCGTACTTAATGAAGCTGCTAAAATCCCCATAGGATGAGCCTTAGCTGGGTAAGCTTCAAAAAACAATCTCATATCTTCATGAACTAAGGTATGTTTTGTAATGTTTTCTTTAAATGCTTCGTATTCTGTAGTTGTTGGCAAATCACCATAAATTAACAAATAAGCAACTTCCAAAAACTCAGCTTTTGCAGCTAATTGTTCTATTGGATAGCCTCTGTAACGCAAAATTCCCTCTTCACCATTTAAAAATGTAATTCCACTTTTTGTAGAACCTGTATTTTTAAATCCTGGATCAATTGTAATGTAGCCAGTCATACCTCTTAACTTACTAATATCAATTGCTTTTTCATTTTCAGAACCCTCAATAACTGGGAATTCATACACTTTTCCGTCTAATTCTAATTTTGCTACTTCTGCCATTTGTCTACCTCTTTATTTCGTTATTTTCTCTGAGAATTTTCAGAGTCTTGCGAATATAACTATCTGAAAATGATTTTCCAAGCCTTTGGTTTGAAATGATTTTATTAAAATGAAAAAATGTAGCTTTTAAGACAAAAAATCACCCTATTTTAGGTTATTATAAACGATAGTATTTAATTAGAAACCTTTCCTAAACTGACAGTAACAACTTGTTTACTTTTATTTCCAAATTTTTTATCTATTGAATGTATAAAATAAAAATGATTTAATCTCAATTTAAAACCTTTATCATCTCTTTTTATCACTAAATTATACTTAATATTTTTTGCAAATTCCTCAGAAACGACAAGTACATCTGAAACTGAAAACTCAACTTTTTTTTGTGATTGTAATAGACTGGCTAAAAAAACATCTAGTTGAACCGTTTCGACTGAATCCAATAAAAAATCAATCACTTCTACATTATATAAAAACAATTTTTTTGTTAATTTAATCGTATGTATTCTTACCTTTTCTTCTATCTTAGGATTACTAATAATTTCTAAATAGTTATAAAAATCTTTCACCTTGGCAGCCACCTTATTGTTATAGGCCATTTTTTCTTTTTCAAATTTTATTTCATAGTTGTTCAATTCTGGAGTTTTAATAATTGCTGCCTGAGACCACCCAAAATGAGATGTTAGAATAAGCACTAATACAATCCATGTATTGATTATCTTTTTATTGCCCATTTTTACTTTTTTGAATAAATTTTAATGCTGTAATTTTTCCTTTTTCACTGTATAGAATATCTACTATTTCCATTGTATTTGTACTTTCTATTGGAATTGTAATTTTATCAATAAACTCTTCCTTATTTAAAAATTCTACGCCTATATCATCGTACATAATTTCTACGATTTCTGCCTCATCTGATATTATTTTTTCTAATTGTTCCCTTCTTTTTTCCCAATCTTTTTCAGAGTTCATACACATCCTAAGCATCATTGCATAATCATCTGGTTGTAAATAAATCGCAATTTCCTCTTTGTTAAATAATATGGAAAAAAGTTCATCTTTATAATAGGGGCTCACTATTTTTAACTGAACACTATCTATATCACTTTTAATTTTCAATCTTCCACCAACAATCTTTTGCCGCTGTAAAGAAGCAGAATTAGCAACTAAGTCAACTGAAAAATTGCTTGCCAAAACTTCTTTTTGAGTGTATTGATCATAAAATCGAAAAACATATTCCTTTTCATTAAAGAATTTTCCTCCTCCAAAAACAACTACAAACCCCAAAACAAAAAGTGCAACACTAACAATAAGAATTTTTTTACCTTTCTTTTTCGAAAAACGCTTTTCCGATTCAACTAGCTTTCCTTTAGCTTTTACTCGAAACTCATCCCATCCAGAATACCCTACCCAAACAGATAAGATATTTAACATATCCTCTCTTGGCAATTTTTCATTATCAGTTGGTTTTAAATGCGTGTAGACCCATTTCTCACTAATTCGTTGCTTAATAGCAGCTTCAATCAACTCTTGTAATTCAGCAATTTCCTTATTGCCAAAATCTTCTAAAGTACCTTCCCAATAGGGGAAAGAGTCTTTATACTTACAAAGAACTTCTTCTTTTAGTTGTTTAAATAAATTCAAGCTATCCAAATTCTGGTGCAATTTCTTTTTTTTAAGATTATAGGCTACTGTAAAAGCACTGTAAATGTAATGAATAAGTATTACAGCAAGTATCTAGCAGTCTTTCTAAATATCATTTGAATGCTCTGAGTAAAATTGTTGAAAATTTAAATCAATAAAATATTACTTATGAAAAATCAATTTACGTCAACACATTTAAAGAAAATAATTTTATTCTCTTTTATTCTTTCAACATTTACTTCGTTTGCTCAATTCAGTGGCAATCAAATTTATGGAAACAACAATAGACATAATCGGAATAATACTAACTACAATAAAAAAAGAACTGTTTACAGTACTGATTCGACATTAACAATTACTGTTAATTTACTAATGAATAAGATTGCGGACCATTACCTTATATCTATTGGTGTAAATGAAGAAGCAAAAACGGCAATGGAATGTAATACTAAAATTAATAAAAGAATTAATGCTTTAATTGCCTCATTAAATACACTCGAAATAGACAAGGAAAATGTTTATGTCGATTTTATTTCTCAAACAAAAATCTACGATTATGATATTAAAGAGAAAGAAGCACAACAATTTGAAAAAGGTTTTGAACTAAAAAAGAACATCATCATCCGTGTTAATCACACCAACAAGCTTGACAACATTATAACGCTATGTGCAAAACAAGACATTTTTGATATTATAAAAGTGGAGTATATTGATACAGACATCAATGATTCTTACATTCAACTTTATACCGAAGCTATCACACTGATTGAAAGTCGAAAAAAGCTATACTTAAAGACAACTCAGAAAAAAACAATAGGATCTTCGAGTATTTTTTCTGAGAATTTTAACAGCCTTTCTCCAAAGAATTTATACAAAAAATATGAAGCATTTGAGAGCTCCTATTTAAATGTTTATAACCGAAATTATACGGATCATTACCTTAAAAAAGAGGCTCGAAAACAACGTACGTATTATTATGAAGGGCAAGATGCTTCTAATTTTGATAAAGTTATAAACCCAAGCAATCCAAAGGTTGGGATTCAATACACATTTAGTCTAACATTAACTTACCATTTAAAAAAATAATTCATCAATCTATAAAATTTAAAATCATGAAACAAAAATTAACCTTAACACTATTTCTAGCTCTTTTACTTACTACAAGTTTTGGGCAAACCAAATTAATTGCCCACAAGAGCCATAGCGGTAATAGTTCTAATTTTAAAACAAGCTTATCTCATAATTTATTTGATATGAAAGCCTCCAATTTTGGAAATATACCTCAACGATATGTCACAAATTCCAGACTAGATACGCTTATTTTTCTTTCGAAAAAGGAAGCTGTAATGATTACAAGTAAGTGTACGAGAGATAGATTTGAAGACACAAGCTCTGTTTGGACTCCTGGGAGGGAAACCGTTTACAATCACCCTTTATTTTCTAAGCAACATTCATTAGATAGTATTAAAAAAGTTTTAAAAACCCAATATTACTTTCAAAACAATACTGATAGTGTTGTTTTTATTGGTTATGATAATCAGAAGGTAGAACAAGAAAAGAAGATTCAAGAAAACTCAACACTGCTTATCAAAAGATTTAATCAACCTAATGGTAATCAACCTCTTCTTCCAAAAATTTCACTTATTGGCATTTTAGCTTTAATATCATTTTTTGCTGGATTCATTTTTTTCAAATTAAAGCAATTCAGTTTCAAACTTTAATTTATGCCATCAGCCTATATTAAAACATGTGGATTAGTGTTTGGTTTTCTTGGAATATTATTTATCCCTATACCTTTCAACTTATTTCCTTATCAAGCAATTATTAGCAATGGTATTTTTGGTAAACTGATACACTATATTGCTATACACTTATTTAACATTGAACATAACTATCAGGAGATTTCTTCTGATAGTTCTTCTATGTACATTCTAATCCTTATTCTTTTTTGTACTTCACTATTACTTTCTGTAATAGTATTTTACAACAAAAAATGGAAACAAAATTCACAAAAAATTAACTCATTTTTTTTAACTACAATCTGTTATTACTTAGCATTAATGCTCTTTAAATATGGTATAGATAAGGTTTTTAAAAGTCAATTTTATCTACCTGAGCCTAACATACTTTACACACCTTTGGGTTATTTAGATAAAGATATTTTGTTTTGGAGCACTATGGGAACTTCCTATTCTTACAATATTTTTATGGGAGCTATTCAATTATTATCTGCTCTTTTATTATTGGTAAAAAGAACAAGAGTAATTGGACTACTTTTAAGTTGTGGAATATTTACACATATTATTGCCATCAATTTTAGTTTTGACATTTCAGTAAAACTCTATTCTATATTTTTATTGATGATTTCTCTTTTGATTCTCTCTCCCAATTTTTATCGCTTATACAAAATTTTTATTCTGAATAGAGCAACTAGACTTACTTTATCATCAACTTCGTTTAGCATTTTTAATCACTCTTCTAGAAAAGGATTTTTGAAGACTTTTGTTATTTTATTTATCCTACTAGAAGCTCTATTCCCTTATCTTGAATCTGAAAACTTTAATGACGATTATGCTAATAGACCTTTTTTACATGGAGCTTATGCAGTTGAAAGAAATTTAGAGACACCATATCTTTCAAACAGGCCGAGACCCAATATTCAACGATTTTTCATCCACAGGAATGGCTATATCATTTTTCAAGACAATAACAATCTTATGACTGATTATCGGCTAACTATTGATAACAAGCATTTCATATTAACAGATTACTCTTTAAATCAACAAAAACTTACCTATCAATATTCTGAAAAAGATAAAACGTTAACACTACAAGGAATTTACCAAGGAGTACGACATCAAATAAAAGGAAAAGTGTTGGATTGGAAATCATTACCAGTCATGAGAAACAAGTTCCACTGGACTGTAGATTAAGAATAATTAACAGCATAAAAAAAGCAATCCAATTGGATTGCTTTTTTTATCATGATTAAATCACTTTTATTTCAAAAATTTAAAATCTCTACCTAAATAAATAGCGGAATCCCCTAACATTTCTTCAATTCTTAATAATTGATTGTATTTTGCCATTCTATCAGAACGAGATGCAGAACCTGTTTTAATTTGCCCAGTATTTAATGCCACTGCTAAATCAGCAATAGTATTGTCTTCTGTTTCTCCAGAACGATGACTCATTACCGAAGTAAATGAA
>JAESTF010000247.1 GCA_016763795.1 Flavobacteriales bacterium | reverse complement strand
TTAACTTCTATCTATTTGTATTAGAACGAAATGCTCAATCTTTACTTTATGGAACATACTTTGGTGGAAACCAAAGTTCTGAACATGTTGATGGTGGTACGAGCCGGTTTGATAAAAACGGTATAGTGTATCAATCTGTTTGTGCTGGATGTTGGGGTAACCAAGATTTTCCAACAACAGCTGGAGCTTGGTCTAGCGCAAATAATAGTAGTGGTTGTAATAATGGTGTTTTTAAATTTGATTTTGAGATAATACCAAAAGCAAAGTTTACTGTTGATAATTTTGAAGGTTGTGCACCACTTACTGTTACCTTTTCTAACACAAGTAATAATAGCGATACTTATTTGTGGGATTTTGGTGCGGGAGATACTACTTCACAAATATTCAATCCAATTAAAACATACAATACTCCTGGAGTTTATAATGTATCACTATTAATTACTGATTCTATTTGTAATACTATTGATACTGCATTTCAAACAATAACTATTGAGCCTTCAATTTCTCTTAATGGAGGAAACACAGTTACTATTTGTGAAGATACATTAACTCTTTTTATTAATTCTACAGGAGGTCCTTCATCTTTTGTTTGGTCAAGTAATAACCAGTTTACGGATACACTTAATACAAACCCAATCGATTCTACTTTATTTATAACCTTATCGGATACCAATACATTTTATGTAATGGCTTCCAATAGTTTATGCTCAGAAATAGACAGTTTTATAGTAAATTACGCTGGATATGAAATCCAAACTGCGAATAATATTATTTGTGAAGGAGATCAAATGACTCTTAACCTGACGAATTTATCTAATACAAGACTCTCTTATAATTGGACTCCAACAAATACTATAATTAGCGGTGCTAATACTATAAATCCTATTGTAAACCCAATCATTACCACAACTTATTATGTAACTACACAAAATTCTTTTGGATGTATTGTAAATGATTCTACTACAATAACAGTTGTACCAGAAGTAAGCATTTCAGGAGGGACTACTTTTACTACTTGCGACACTGCAACTTTAACAATTATTACAACTGGAAATCCTGTAACGATTATTTGGTCGAGTAACAACCAATTTACAGATACTCTTGCTTTAAATACCAACTACTTATTGGCTGCACCAACCGATACCTCTTGGTATTATGTTTTTGCTACAAATGGACCTTGTAATGCTACAGATAGCTTTTTAGTTAATTACCCTGGTTTTAGCATACAAACAGTCAATGGAGCTATTTGTTCAGGAAATAACGATACCTTAGGAATTACTACTCAATCACTTCAAAATTTAACGTATAATTGGACACCAACAGCAAATATAGTAAGTGGTTCAAATACTGCTAATCCAATAGTTAACCCTACTATAACAACAACATATTATGTAACTGTTCAGAATAATTTTGGTTGCATTATTAATGACACGGTAATAGTGAATGTATCTGGCTTTAATGCTAGCAATATTACAATTTGGGCAGATAAAGATTCTCTTTATGCTGGAGAAAGTACACAGCTACACGTAGCTCCTAATATTGGATTTACTTATCAATGGATTCCTCCTTTTAATTTAAATAACGCTACAATTCCTAATCCAACAACTACTCCAACACCTCCATCAGTAACAACCTATACTGTATTGTTAACCGAAAATAGTAGTGGTTGCGAATTCCTGAAAAAAATTACCATTTATGCTTTTGAAGTAAACTGCGGTGAGCCTGATGTCTTTCTTCCAAATGCTTTTACACCAAATGGAGATAACGAGAATGACATGTTATTTGTTAGAGGAAAAATAGTAGAAAAAATGATTTTGAAAATTTATGATCGCTGGGGAGAACTCGTTTTTGAAACAGACAAACAATCTAATGGTTGGGATGGTACTTACAAAGGGAACTTAGTTGACCCTGGTGTTTTTGTCTATTATTTAGAAGTTACCTGTGTTGATGGACAGGAATATTTTAAAAAAGGAAATATTACTGTAATTAGATAATTATGAAAAGGATTCTCTTATACATATCATTATCTTTTCTTTTTTCCCTTTTCTCCCGTATTTCGTTCGGACAAGATATTCACTTTTCACAATTTTATAATTCTCCTTTAAATTTAAACCCTGCATTAATTGGTGGTTTTAATGGCGAATTTAGGTTTGTAGGAAACCAGCGAACGCAGTGGAGTTCCGTAACAACTCCCTACTCTACTTTTGGATTAAGTGCTGATGCAAAAAACATCTATAATACTCCAATTGGAGTTGGATTATCTGTTTATCAAGATAAAGCAGGAGATTCAGAATTTAGCACTTTACAAGTTGGTATTGGAGTTGCCTACACTCTCACATTAAAAGACTCTTTACAAACAATAACAGTTAGCGGGCAACCAACTTTTACCCAGAGGAGCATTAATTACGATAAACTACAATTTGACAACCAATACAATGGTAATTTTTATGATGCTAACCTTAATAACGGAGAAAATTTCAATAATGATGGAAGAACATATTTTAACTTACATGGCGGAATTGCTTGGAACTATAAAATAGCTCAGCGAAAAGAGCTTACTGCAGGTCTTGCAATGCACAATATTCTTAAACCTCAACAAACGTTTTTTAATGAGAACATTCAACTACACCAACGATATACTCTGCACATTGGAGGTTTATTTGCTGTAAGTGAAAAAGTAGATATTTTACCTAATATTAATTTTCAGACACAGAATAAATTCAAAGAACTTATTTTTGGCGGACAAGGAAAATACCATTTAAACAATGGAAACTATAAAGCACTTTATGCAGGCGTTTGGTATCGAAATTCTGATGCTGCCTATTTTAATGTTGGACTGGATTATGCTGATTTTCATTTTGGAGTAAGTTATGATTTAAACCTTTCTTCTTTAAAAGTAGCTAGTCGTAACCGAGGAGGTTTTGAATTTTCTATTATCTACATTATACAGCGATACCGACCAGACATTAAACGATATAAAGCCTGTCCTGATTATTTATGATGAAATTCTTTCTAAAAATATTCTTTCTATTAATTGTTATCAATTTTCAATTTTCAATTAATAACTGTACTGCACAAACTCAAAAACAGTTTCTTAAAATTGGTGACCAGTTAAATACTGAAGGTGATTATTATGGTGCATCATTATGGTATAAAAAAGCGATGGATATTGATTCTACTTACTTAGAAGTTGTTTTTAAATATGCCGAATCGTTAAGAAAATACAACGATTATGCTAAAGCTGAAGCAAAATATTACTACATCTACAAAAAAGATAGAGGAAGACTTTATCCTATGGCTCCTTTTTGGTATGCTACCATGCAAAAATATAATGGTAAATATGCTGATGCTAAAAAATCATTTAAACGAAGTAAACGTTTTTTCTCTAGGGATAGAAAAGGATATCATTACCTTAAAGTGATAAATGAATTAAAATCGTGCGAAGAAGCACTCAATATAATGAAAGATTCTATTCCTGTTGACATTAAAAATATGGGAAGTAATATCAATACTTACAGTAGTGAATTGGGAGGGACATTGCTTAATGATTCTACAATAATATATTCCTCTCTAAGAGATGAAAAAATGCAAGGCAATAATATTGTTGTAGATACTTCCTTATACTTAGTAAGACTTTTTAAAGGAAGTAAAAATGGTAATGTTTGGACATTAGATAATAAACTTGATGAAAAAATTAATGAACCCAATTTTCATATTGCAAATGGCTGCTTGAACACTAAAGAATCCATTTTTATTACACCCGTTGCGATAGAGCTTTTAATTGTAACATTTATGCCATAAATTATAATAATGGAGAATGGGGAATTCCTTATGAAGTTAAAGAAATTAATATTGAAGGGTTTACATCTACCCAACCTTCTATTACCGAAATAGATAATAAAGAAGTTCTATTTTTCTCTTCTAATCGTGAAGGAGGAAAAGGAGGTATGGATATTTGGTATTCTCGCAAGGATGCTAATGGGATTTTTATGCCTCCAGCCAATGCAGGTAATACAATTAATACTATTGAAGATGAAATAACCCCTTTTTACAATCAAAAAGATACAGCTCTTTATTTTAGCTCTAATTGGCATTATGGATTAGGCGGTTTTGATATTTTTAAATCTAAATCGGATATAGTCACATTTGAGAAACCAGAGAACATGGGCTACCCAATAAATACAAGTACTAATGATTTTTATTACAACATTAGAAATAATACCGCTTTAATTACTTCTAATAGGAAAGGTTCTTACACTAAAAAAGGTGAAACTTGTTGTAATGATATTTGGGTCTATGAAATTCCTGACACTATAAAACCATTATACACTACTTTAGAAGAGCTAAATCGTTATTTGCCTGTTAGATTATATTTTCATAACGATCAGCCTAATCCTCGTACTAGAGATACTTTAACTGAGTTAAACTATATGAGCACTTATAAAAGCTATACAAGATTGTATAACGAATATAAAAAAGAGTATGCTAAAGGTTTAAAAAAAGAGGATAAAGAAGATGCCCTCATTGATATTGAAGATTTATTTAGTGAAAACATTGATAAAGGAGCTAATGATTTAGCATTGTTTACTCCACTACTTATCAAAGAGTTAGATGCAGGAAAAACGGTTACCCTAACCGTTAAAGGATTTGCAAGTCCGTTATCTAAATCTGATTATAATGTAAATTTAACCTTACGTAGAGTTTCTAGCTTAATTAATTATTTGCACGAATACGAAAGTGGTATTTTACAACCTTATATTAATAATACAGCAGAAAATGGTGCCCAATTAAACTTTATTAAAGTTCCTTTTGGAGAATATCAATCGGCAACTATTAGTGATGACGTAAAAGACACACGTAATTCTATTTATAGTCCAGGAGCTGCATTAGAACGAAAGATAGAGATTATTGCCATACAAGCAAACGATACCAACCAAATTGCAATGGATGGCTCTGAACTAGAAAAATTACCATTACTAACCTTTAAGGATTCTTCTATTAACATAACACTGGGACAAACAGAAAAGCAAATTAATATAATAAATAATGGAGAAGCTCCTTTAAAGATTTTCTCTACCACATTTAGTTGTGATGGCTTTACTATTGATTTACCAAGCCTAGAAATTCAACCTTTCGAACCTATTGTATTAAAACTAACCTACAATCCAAAAGAGCATATAGCTAAAACCTGTACAGTTGAATTTTTAACCAATACCATTCCAAATAAGATTAGAAAAGAGATTATTATTAAATAAATCGAAACCTCTTTATGTTTCCTCCAACATACAAAAATGGCTACTCATAAATAAGTAGCCATTAATTGTCCTTTTAAGTCCAGTCATTTAAAACTTAAAAGAAATAGTTATTAATAAATATATAACAACAATAAAAAGTGGTCCAAGACCAAGAATTACTGCAATAGTTTTTGCTTTAAAAGAAAGTGTTGAATTTTCAAGATAAATTGTGTTATAACTCTATTGATTATCAGCTCCATTATCTTTT
>JAESTF010000006.1 GCA_016763795.1 Flavobacteriales bacterium | reverse complement strand
TTTTTAGGTTCCATTTACTTTATGAATGAATACAGGCACAACCAGAGTAGGGGTTTTAAGTTTCTTAAATGTGTTACTAGATGTATCGTTATGGTAATAAGAAGTCTCAAAGTCATTATTCGCTTTACTACCAGAGAAAGAAGAGTTACCTCTTTAATCAGCTGAAATCTGCCGTTAACAATTGTAATTCAGATAGGAGCAGTCTGACATCAGGAAATTTAAGGTTTTGCTAGCAATAGTCAATTAGAGAGTATCTTTTGGGCTTTTTTAGCATAACTGCCATTTGGATAATATTCAATTTCTTTATTAAAGTCATTCAAAAAGTAAAATGAAGTACCTACTTGATTTTAATGCTGAATCTCATATCTAATAATGAAAAGAATACATTAGTTATACCACTTTGTTATAATATTTTGAGCAGGTTTACCTCTTATCCCAAAATCAAAACTATTCCATTGCCATATAAAGCTACCTGCAAACCATTTTTTATCCCAAATAGATTGAAAAAAGGCTTCGTAAGCGAGAACTTGCGATTCTGTTGAGACTTTAGTTGTTAGAGGACTCCAGATTGAGTACCATTCCCAAGGCTTTACAGTTGCTTTACTGTCAGCACGATATCCTATCTCCGTAAAGAGAATAGGTCTGTTAAATTTTGAAGTAATTCGTTCTAAGGTTTTCAAAGGTTTTTCCCAACCTTTGATAATCTCTTCAAGCTGAGGATTTATAGTAGTTGTTAAAGGGAAGTAGCCTTGAATACCAATGAAGTCAAGCTCTTGCCAAAATTGAGTATTCATTTCAAAAATAGGGTCGTTCCAGTTTGCTGCATAGGTAAGTTTTCCGGAATAAACTTTTTTAATTTCTCTGATAAATAAGAGCCATTCCTCCGGTAAATTTTCAATTGAAGATCTTAATTCTGTACCAATGCATAGAAGTTCTATGTTAGTTTCTTCTGCAAGTATTGCATAATAAAGCATTTGTTTTTTATATTCAATAAACCATTTTCCCCACTCTTCTTTCGTTTCAAAATGAATGTTAGAGCGCCAACCTTCTTGAAGCCATAAGTGAGGTTTAAGCATCACTGAAAATCCTTTGTATTTTGCTTTAATTATTTCATTTATCAAAACAGAATCTTTTTGAGCCCCATATCTAATTCTTTTTGGATTTGAAATATCCAATGAAGTTTCATTAGATTGATAAAAATACGGATGTACTGCAAGCCACTCAACATTCGACTTTATTACCTCTTCAAGCTGTAGGTTTTTTAACCTCCCTAATTGATAAAGGCTAAGTCCTCTTATTTTATTATCAGTTTCCATTCTTTGAGAAACGTATCCTTTTTTATTTTCTATTTCATAATTCCAGTAATATTGATATTCATCTGACGCATTGTAAAAAATGATTCCTTTTAAAATAGCTCCAACAATAATAGTTGGAACGATAATCTGTATCATTATCTTTTTAAAAAGTACTGTAATTCCATTTAAGTTATAAATACTAAAACACCATTTTATAAAGAAAAATAAGAGTAAAAGAACAACAAACAAAATATGGGTACCTATAAGAGTTTGTTTGTCAGATAAATAAATGAATGAAATGTTGTTAATATAAAATATGAGAATACTAAAGAACCAAGAGCAGATATAAACTCCTAACAATTGATATACAATAGATTTTGTAATTCTCCTTGACATAATAAAGTTCGAATAACTTGCTTTAAATTTACTTTAGGGTTTATTTGACTTCTGTTTTCTACAAGAAAGTGCCCAGACACCTTGTTGTAAGCTGTTTTTATTCTTTTTTTGATTTAAATATTTTTTCAAAAGCATTGTAAACTGCTATATGCAAGGCATCTCCATGAGTTTTATCCTCTAGAAATTCATAAAAAAGATTGAAGTTTCCATCTTTACTTTTATCTAGCTTACTATACAATGCTTTTGCCGTTCCTTCCATTACCTCTCCCTCTTTTCCTCCTGTAATATATATTGATTTATTAGAGCGAAAAGGAATTAGTTGTCTATCCAGCAACTTTTCATCATCCCACCATAAACTTGGACTAACGATAATATAGTTATCGAAAAGTTCTGGTTTTTTGAAAAGTATTTCCGTTGTCAATAATCCACCTAATGATTGCCCTATAATAGTTTTGACGGTTGATGTTCTATAAGTGGAATCAATAAAAGGTTGAAGTTCTTCTGCTAAGAAGCTTATAAATTTTTTAGATTTTCCAGATGTAGGAAATTCTTTTTGGTCGAGTTCATTCTGAGAGGGATAAGTAAAATCTCTTTTTCTATCTACATTAGCTATTCCAACAACAATGGATTCTGGAATCATATTAATCCAAGAAAAAGAACCAAACTGAACGATTCCAGAAATATGTATGAAATCTTCATCTCTTGAACCGTCTAGTAAATAAATCACAGGATATGTCTTTGAACTATCACTTGAATAACCTTTAGGTAAATAGATATTTAATTCTCTATTTTCATCTAATACTATCGATTTAATATTAATTGTCTTACCTATTGAAAATTCTTTCTCACTGATTTTTTCAGGTATGTCTTGCCCATATAACATGCCTGTCACTAATAATAAAATAGAAATTAATATATGTCGGTTCATTTTATTCTAATTGACTACAACATTTAGTATATATGGTAAGTAGGGCAGTAGAAAGCAATAAGTTTTCGGGTTTGCACTGAGCCAAAACGTTGTATTTTGTTTTTAATTTATTCATTTTTAAAAGCCAAATCAAAAAAACTGGCAGAACTTTAAAAATAAGCAATGGCTTTTCAATTTAGTACTTATTAGCTATGTTTTATACACTTTGTTAGCATTAGTTTATAATTCAGGAAGCTTAATTTCACCAAAAACGGCTTCTAATTCTTTTAGTTTAGGCACAACATCTATTGGGTTAGTGTAAAATGTTTGCTTATGAAGATGATGTCTAATATCTAAAGAAAAGTAACAAGAATTTAAAACAAGGAAATATTGTTCTATAGTTAATGGTATCTCAGGAAGTTTTTTTGATCCCCCAAAATTGATAGAGCCTTCAGCAACATAGAATAATTTGTAGGTAGAATCTTCATTATACTTTATAGTGATATAGTAGTCAGAGCCAATTATTTTCTCAAAAATATAATGTTTTTGAATTTCAACAATATCTTCTTTTTCATACCAATCTACCCAAAGATTATTTTCTGTTTTATTCTCTGCTAAAGTCATTATATCTTGGATACAAGCAAAGCCATTTAAGAAAATTCCATCTTTTGTAAGTTGCCATTCAAAATCAAGCCCATCCATTTTATTGTAAAACTTAAATAGGTTGTCAGTGATTTTTAATCCAAATTCGGATTCGTAATATTTTGCTTCATCAATATCTTCAAGGGGTAAATTTATATCTTCACGTAAGATTTCACCTCCAGCATTAAGAATCTTTTGTTTAGTGTTTTCAAATATTTTTATGTAATCCATTTTTGCGTAATTAATGCTAACAATTAATATATGGCATGTAGGTCAAAAGATATAGAAAGACTATAGAGTTTGCGCTGAGCCAAAACGTTGTATTCTGTTTTTAATTTATTCATTTTTAAAACCAAATTAAAAATTTGGCAGACTTGGTTAAAAGCTCTAAAATTTGGGTTAAGCACTTAACCCTTATTACGTGTAGCTTTTTATATTACAGGTTCTCTATCTAAATCGCTATATGGATAAAATCCTTTTTCTTTTAATAATTTAAATAACTCATCACTACCATTTTGTCTTGCATAGTCCATTTCACTCCTGAAAACTTCTATACATAGTAATAAATGGTGCTCTCGATTTCCTATTTTAAATTTCTTACCATCTGGTTCGTATAAATCA
>JAESTF010000246.1 GCA_016763795.1 Flavobacteriales bacterium | reverse complement strand
TTTCTAATTCTACCATTATTTTGTCAATCTCCGATTGTTCTTTTTGAGCATCAAAAGGGCTTTTATATTTGTTGGTTTCTATATTGTCAGGAGTAATGGGTTTTGAATAATCCATTGCACCATTAGAAGTTCGATTGGATTGAATTTTAATTCTGTTTGCTTGACTATTACTTTTTGAAGAACTATTTTGTTTTGGGGTAGAATAACTTTTATTAGTGCTTGTAGGAGAGAATGTTTCAACATTAGCAGGTTGAGGAACAGTAGGACGTTGTCCATAAACAAAGGTTGAAAGAGGAAACATAAAAAGTAATATTAGTGTTCTCATTTAATGGTTAAATTTAATTCATAATTATATGGCTCACAATTCGTTTAAATACTTGCGTAATTTCCGAAATCAACCTTTTATTTTAAAATAAATTTGAACAAAAAAGAGGGATGAAACTTCAATTATCTGTCAAGAGGTACGACCAAGCACCCACAATCCAAAATAAGAGAAGCTCACCCCAATCGATGAGCGTTCAACTTATAATTCTTGGATTGTTAAAATTTGGTCGTTTTCTTGACAAGAATTATAGCATTACGCTATATATTAATATGTTTCTAAATGTTAATCCTCTATAATTGTTTTTTTAGTTTATACAAATATATTCTAAAAATATCAATATTTAATTATTGGTCTATACTAGTTTTCATATTAAGGCAAAGTAGTATTATTGGGCGTGCCCTAAAGGTCGGGCAAATGTTTTTCATATTCATGAACACTTTTATTTAAAATAATAAGTAGTGAATCATTCGCATTTCACGGTAATTGCTTTAAAATACCCGAATGTTTTTTAATTATCCGAAAGCTTTTGCTTTCTCCCTCTTAATCTCAAACCTCTAATATCAAGTCTCACGCAGCACTCATTGAAGCGTAGCGTAAATTATGAGAACATTAAATAAAAAAGAATCGAATCAATAAGTAAAGCTCCAACACCTACTCTATTTTCTTATAGTGTTTACGCTTTACTTAAGTGGTATTTCAGCCTTGTAAAGTTTGCTTGAAGTGAAGCGTAAATTTTCAACACTTACGCTTTAATTGATATAAAATTTCTTTCCGACCTTAGCAGCATAAATTCTTAAAGTCCTAAGCAGAGTAAATTGTGAACAAGTAATTTCTAATAATTCAACTCATTATAGAGCAAGTATACGTATTCTTAAAAGTTTGCTATTGTACTGAAATTAAGTATGAAGAAATGATTGCGACCCCTTCAATAAAAACAAAGCAAGAAGCTGTAAATAATTACAAGCTCTATGCGTAAAGAGTTGCTTTCTTATAACTATCTTAGTCGCAAAATAAACACATGGCAAGTTACCTAACAAACGTAGTATACAGTAATTCAGAAAACACATTGTATTGTGATGAAATTCAAATCTTTAAAAAAAGCAAGGAGATAGTTGCGAAAATAGATTATTCTAGCAATTCTCAACTTAGGAAAAACACCAACCGTATTAAGATGGATTTTGAAGAGTTATTTGATAACCTAGAAAATATTAAAGAGATAACTTGTGAAAATATAAGTAAAAAAGTGAGTAGATATTTTAAATCTATAGATAGTGAGCCAAAAAAACTGAGAAGATTCTGTTTAATAGTTGTTGGAGAAGAAGAATCTAAGTTTGAGTGTAGTTTTAGCTTATCAAATGACCAATTTACAATAACAAGAAAATAAGGTTGTTTATTGGTCTTACTAATTTTTGTAGACCCGTTTAGAATTTTGCCCCATAAATCCCTAAAGTCTGAAGCAGAGTAAATTGCGAGTGAACAATTTCTAATAATTGAACTAATTATAAGACATTTTAGTTCGTTAAGAATTGATACCGTGTATCAATTTAGAATTAAGAAAGCCTTGCGCTGAGTTCTTTTATATATAGTCGTTTAGTACTTATAAGGTGTTGAACTTCGTTTTATAGTCATTGTTTAACTATTAAACTAATTTAGGTTATTTTTTTACAATTTTAAATGAATTAGTACCTATCATCAGAATATATACTTGTGGTGCCAAATGCTCCAAATTAATTCTATATTCATTAGAATTAGTCTTTCCTGCTATAATGGTTTTTCCTAAAATTGATTTTATTTGAAATGCTACAACTTGATTGAATTCATTTTGAATTGTAATTACATTGGAAAATGGATTCGGAAAAAAATTCATTTCATTATTATGGTATGCATCTAAACTTGTTATTACTATATAATTACTTCTATTAGGGGTTGTATGTATAAAGCTAACGGTATTACTATCTCCATCAGGATATCTACCAAAAGATATATCAGCTTGTTGGGATGAAAATATTAGTTCGTCAATTGTAATAATATTTTGATTGTCAAGAAAGTTTAACTGAATTGTTTCTCCAGAAGATGATAGTTTAAATGGTAAGTGCATTTTACCGTCTTCAATATCATTGTCTGCAAAAAATAGAGCAAAATTATAATTATTGATTTGCATACTTCCGTTGTTATCGATAGGGATTTTCCATTTTGTTGGGTCATTTATGTCATCTGATAAAAAATATCCTCCTAAATCTACTTGTTGATTTCCACCATTATAAATTTCAATCCAATCTTCAAAATCTCCATTTACATCTACAGTATCAGTATTATTTATGGCTAAAACTTCGTTTATATGTAGGCTGTCGTAAAAAGTTTTTACTTGATTTGTACTTTGAAAGGATGGAATAGTAAAATTTCTAAATGATCCTATTCCATCAGGATATCTACCAAAAGAAACATTACTTATTCTATTTCCATAACTTAAAGTATCACTAGGTATTGTGTCAATTCCAATAATCTGAAAAATGCCAACCTGCTCCCCTGCACTAGATAATTTAAAATTAGTATGTGTTTCTCCTTCAAGTGTATCTTTATCGGCATAAAAGCAAATAAACTGACCTGGATGTAAATTACTTAATGACGTATCGGTAAGTTGGATTTTCCACTTATTAGGGTTTGTTAAATCATCTGTAAGGTAAAGTTGATTTAAATCAATTGTGGTATTCCCTTTATTGTATAACTCTATCCAATCAGAATGCTGAAGTGATGTATCTACTATTCCATTTGTGTTTGAGGCTTGTAGTTCATTAATAACTAAATTAGAAGTGGCCAATGATATTACCTGATAAATGGCTGTAAAGCTTGTATCGCTATTAAGTATGACATTTATTGTTGGACTGGTATCCCCTGTTTCTAGCCAATGTAAAAATTGGTAACCAGGGTTTGGTAGTGCATTAACTTCAATGGACGTGGTTTTATAATACTTACCACTCCAGGGTAAATTTTGATGTTTTAAACTACTAAATTCAATTGCTCCTGCATTTTGAATGTTTTCATTTAATGTAACACCAACAGTAGTATCACCAAGTAAAAAGAACTCTCGTGTCTGTTTCCATAAATATTGTTCTCTTTGATTAATAAAGACTTCTACTACTCCAACCCTATTTATCCAGTCATTTTGAGAAGGTATATGGTTCCACCTTTCTAAGTGTTCATTTATTTCTGGTAAAAGTTCAGTTTTAAGGTTATTTAAAATTGGTAATTGATGACTAGCAGTAAATATGGTGTTTTTAAGGTCTGCAAGCCTGTTCACAAACTTATCTTTAAACACATTGTTATCTATTAATTTTAGGAATATTACACGAGACCAAGCAGGATATCCTATTGTATCACTTAACCAGAGGTATGCATTTCTATCTGCCTTACATGCACTCCAGGCTCCTGAAGTTATATCTGTATCGAATAAAAGCCAGTTCCATTTATGATTAGGGCCATGCTGTTTATAATACTTTATGTTATTGTGAGGCCATTCTCTATTGTTATAAAATATTTCCACCAAATAATAATCAATAAAATTGTCAATATTAATCTGATTTTCAACAATGTTATAGTTAGTAGTATTTGAAAGATCATGGGTTGAAATAAAACTCAACATATTTAAATAATCGACATTACTACCTTCAATAACATCTGCATTATTCTGCAGATAATCTATGCTGTCTTTATCTATTCCATAAAGATTTTCTAAGTGATGTTCGTTTGTTTTTTCTCTTAAGATATGTATCCCCCAATATTCTCCATTAAGAAATAATATTGTTGGTTGTGAATGCATGTTAACCAAATTTAAATTCTCTGCTACCCTATTTACAAAAGCATCTCTAATTATGGCTCTACTGTAATCCTGCCCACCATTTCTAAGTATAATTCTATCGAATTCATCAATGGTTTTTCCATTAAAAAAATCATAGTTTAATTCACCAACACCATATTCAGATCGTGCTACAATTTTTAACGATTTTTGAGAGTAACTTCGGGTAATTCCTCCATGTAGTTTTAATCCTACATCTTGCGATACTACTAAATTTGAGTTGGTATCGAAATATTCAAAATGTGCCGGTGATTCATTATTTTGCTGGTAAAAATTGGCGGAATTAAACCAGGGGCCACTTCCAGGGTTTAAACCAGGAACATAAAACCCACTATCTGCACTGAATAAATTATTTGGGTCTGTTACTATTGATGCAATGGGTAAAGAATAATTTAAATCCAACATAAATGATTTACTGACTACATTGGTTAACTGAATTCCATTGTCAAATAAGGCATATCTTATGGTATTAATTTTAGCTATTGTGTCCGTTGGTTCAGAAAAAACAACGGAACTTGGAATCATTGAATAATAATTTGAATCTTGACTTCTGTTTTTAAAGAGTAATGGATTAATATAGATCGGAGAATTTATTGACGGCAAGCTTCCATCTAAAGTGTAATGTATATTTCCTGATGTGTTTGAACTGATAGAAAAAATGATACTATCCTGATACATTCCTGATTGATGTGAACTAGATAAATTAGGTAGAATGGTTGTTATATTTGGTGAGTTTGGTGTTGTGGTTGAGCTAATTACCCAGTTTGGATCACCATCGGTTATTCTGGCATAACTTAAATTTGCTGGAATAACAATAGCTATAGTTGAGTCTTTGATGGCACCATTTGGGTTGACAAGATAAATTGATTCTCCAGAACTTGAAATGCTAAAATTTGTATGGAATTCAGGATTTCCACGATCTTTTCCTGAAGCAAAAATTAAAAGATGCCCTCCTCCAACAATAGAAGTATTTGGTATGAGCCATTTATATAGATTCTGTCTGTCATCCGTTAAATAAAACCCAATTAGTGGTGTTGCTGATGTCCCTGAATTATAGATTTCAATCCAATCAGAATAGTCACCATCTATATCTTGGATAGTAGAGGTGTTTTTTGCCATTAACTCATTTATAAATAATTGTTGCGAATAACATAGTTGTGATGGTAAAGAAATAATGACAGTTAAGGTAAGGTAAAGGATATGTTTTCTCATGGATTTAATTTTTATCAATTAAGACAAGCCATATGCCAAATTTAAGAAAGCTCAATTATAAGAGGTGTAACAACCTCTCGAGAAAATCAAGAGTCTTAAATTTGGAGTAAATTCTAATATTAGGAATTTATATTAACTGATCCATACGATAGAATAATATAGATTTGTTCTAGAACTAGAAGGTGTTCCAAGAAGCTTCAATTTAAGCGAAGGAAGAATAGTTAAAAGAATTTTCTTCCCACTTTGCATCAGTTTTTAAACATTAGAATTGGTAATTGCTTTTTAAAACCCGAATGTACAGGGTACACCCTCTTCTTAATCTCAAATCTCATTCAGCTTCTTAATAAGTAAACCTCCAACACCTCCTTTACTCTTTTGTAGTGTTTACGTTTTACCCATTTATCGCTTTACTTAAGCGGTATTGTAAGAGGTTAATGTATATTATAAATATTTGCTAAAAAGGGAATTATAACATTCATAAGTAGATATAAAGCTGACCATTCAATAACATGCTCTTACTATTTAGAAGTAAATGATGATTTTATCATATTAGCTCTTATCCTATTTACATCTTATAAATATCTTACATTTGACATTAAATGAACAAAATGCTTTATAAAATAGTTTCGTTATTGATCGTTTATACAATAATGAATTTTTCTTTTGTAAAAAGTCAACAGATAGATAAACCCAAAGCTGAAAATTATATTTTTGTAGGGTTGGTTCCTAATTTATCGCATACTGGGCTTAATGGGTCAGCAATTGTAGGGTTCCAAGTTAATCGTATACAATTTACAGTAGGGCTTAAATATGTTATTAGCGATTCTTATTTTCCTGGAGTAGGACAAATAGGACCTGAATTTGGAATTGGCTACACCTTTTTAAAGAGTAAAAAAGTCGAATTTTTTGGATTATTAAAATATCAAGCTTCTTTTTACAAGCCTTTATCCACTTTTAAAGATGCAAAAAACAAGCGAAACAGTGTGCATGAATACACTTATAGTTACGGAATTAAAATAAAATTAATTAATAGATTATGGATGGAAAATTCATTCGGTTTTGGCGGTGTAATATCGAAAAATCACGATCTACAAGAAAACAACGTCAGTTATTCTTATGGAACTACTGGCTTAATAAGAATAGGTCTGTTTTATCGACTTTTTTAATTATTTCATGTTGTTTTTCTTCTTGTAGTAAACCTGATTTGTCAGAAATCAAAAACTTGAATAATGGCATCATATATATTATAGGACATGGTGGTGCTGGGTTTATAAGTTTAGATAATAAATTACCTATAAATTCATTTAAAAGTGTAACAAAGGCTATTGAAAAGCAAAATGCTGATGGTGTAGAAGTAGATGTGCAACTGAGTGGTGACAATAAATTAATGCTTTACCATGATGATTTATTGGAGACTAGCACTTATTGTTCTGGTTGTATTAGTGCCATTAGTGCTGAAGAGTTGGGTGAATGCCATTATAAATCTTACGGGACGTTAAACTTTTCTAAAGAAAAATTAATCACATTAGATGTGATTATGAGCCGTTTTTCGAAACGAAAGGTTAAGCCTTTAGTTTTTTTAGATACTAAAACAATACAAATCTGTAATGAAAATAACTACAGTGAGTCAGAAACAAATATGATAGAGAAAATTGATTTTATAATTAAGGAATACAATGCTCAAACATGGTTGCATGTAATGTCGAGTTCTTACGAGTTTTTACAAGAAATGCAACAACTTAACCCTGAAGTTAAATTATGGCTTGATGGGGATTTTGAGACCAATATTCCTATTGCAAAAACTCATAATTTTTATGGAGTTAGTGGTAATAATTCAAAAGTAAGTGCTGAGCAAATTTCATTTGCTCACGATAATGGTATATATGCACTTTTATTTGGCTTCAAATCTCAAAATGGAATTGTTTCAGCTATAAAAAAGAACCCCGATTATCTACAAACCGATAATATAATTTTAACGCAACAAATACTCCTTCAATAATAAATTAATTAGGTGAAGTTTTATGGTTTGGCCGCCTCCTAAAGGTTGGTATGTAAGAGTTGTAAAGTTCACTTGCATGGAAATTATGAACCCCTTATAATAAAATAAGAAACGGTGAAGCGTGCTCATGATAAACACGATAGAACAAGAGCCTATAACTACTTCATTCGCTCACTCAAAACTGTTTCAACATCATTCATTGTAAAACCTTTTGCTTTAAGCAGGATTAAATAGTGATACATTAAATCTGCGGCTTCATTTTTAAATAGATTATCATCATTGTCTTTTGCTTCAATAATAAGCTCTACAGCTTCTTCACCTACTTTTTGAGCTACTTTATTGATTCCTCTTCTAAACAATTGGTTGGTATATGAATTTTCATCATTATCATCAATTCGTTGATTGATGGTTGCTTCTAATTCATAGATAAAACCTTTAGGTGTTTCTTCTTTAAAACAAGAGGTTGATCCAGTGTGACAGGTTGGACCTGAAGGAATTGCTTTAATCAATACGGTGTCATTATCGCAATCTATTTGAATGTCTTTTACCGTTAAAAAATTACCAGACTCTTCTCCTTTTGTCCATAATCTGTTTTTGCTTCTACTATAAAATGTTACGCGTTGTTCTTCTTGTGTTTTTAAGAAGGCGGCTTCATTCATATACCCCAACATTAAAACTTGTAAGGTGTTGTTATTCTGTATGATTACTGGCACTAGTCCGTTTGAGTCTTTGTTGAAATCAATATTCATAATTGTTATATTTAATGATATACAAGCGCTGCCTGTTTATCTGATTGCTACTTTTTTTTCTTTTAAATAATTCTTTAGTTCTGGAATTGGTATTTCTCCATAGTGAAATATACTAGCTGCTAAACCTCCTGTGGCTTTAGTCTGTTCGAATACATTTTTAAAATGTTCTTTGCTTCCTGCTCCACCTGAAGCTATTACTGGTATGTTTACTGCAGCGCTTACTTCATTTGTTATATCTAATGCAAAACCTGCTTTTGTTCCATCATTATTCATGGAGGTTAACAAGATTTCTCCTGCACCTAATTGTTCGGCCTGCTTAGCCCAACTCACCGTTTTTAAGGGGGTTAATGTTCTTCCTCCGTGTACAAAAACTTTCCATTCATCATCCTTAAATTTGGTATCAATAGCCACTACAACACATTGACTCCCAAATTGATTGGCAATTGCTGTTATTAACTCAGGCCTTTTTACTGCCGAAGAGTTTATACTTATTTTATCAGCTCCAACCTCGATTAATTTAGCTACATCCTCAACTGAATTTATTCCACCTCCTACAGTAAATGGTATATTGATTTCTTTAGCTATTTTTTTAACTAGTTCAATTAAGGTGGATCGGTTCTCTATTGTAGCAGTAATGTCTAAAAAAACCAATTCGTCAGCGCCTTGTTTTACATACTTTTTTGCCAACTCAATTGGATCTCCAGCATCTTGTATGTCTACAAAGTTGATCCCTTTTACGGTTCTCCCATCTTTAATATCTAAACAGGGTATTATTCTCTTTTTCAACATAATTTTTGTAGTTGTTTTAGTGTGATATTACCTTCATAAATGGCTTTCCCCAATATGGTTCCCTCACAGCCTAATTCTATTAGTTGGTAGAGATCATCCATACTAGATACTCCTCCGCTTGCAATTAGATTAACGGTAGAGGCACTCATTATTTCTTGATAAAGTGCATTAGATGTTCCAGCCAACATTCCATCTTTGGCTATGTCTGTACAAATAACATTTTGAATTCCTTTAGCTTCATAAGCTGTGATGAAATCAATTACATCAATATCTGATTGATCTAACCAACCGTTGGTTGATATTTTTCGATTACTACAATCGGCTCCAAGGATAATTTTATCTGCTCCATATCGATCTAACCACTCTAAAAACTGAGTTGGGTTATTTGCAGCAATGCTTCCTCCTGTTATTTGAGCAGCACCACTGTTAAAGGCAATCTCAATATCTTTATCTGTTTTTATTCCTCCTCCAAAATCTACTATTAAATTGGTTTTAGAAGCAATGGATTCTAAGATGTTGTAATTAACAATGTGCTTCGATTTTGCCCCATCTAAATCAACAACGTGTAAATATTTAATTCCACTAGCCTCAAACTCTTTGGCAACTTCTAATGGGTTTTCGTTATAGATTTTCATAGTGTTGTAATCTCCTTTAGATAACCTTACACATTTGCCATCTATGATATCTATTGCGGGTATTATTCTCATATTATTAACTTTTATCTAAACTGTCAGTTCGAGTGGTTTTTGATTTTTGTTCTCGATACATTTCGATTCCATCGAAACACTCGAACTGACAAAATCAAAAATTGTATCGAGAGCAGTTTTTTTAGG
>JAESTF010000245.1 GCA_016763795.1 Flavobacteriales bacterium | reverse complement strand
TGCATTGTAGGGGGCAACATCCTATCGCTGTTAAAATACCACAAACGAACTCCTATGGTGCTGCTTTTAAATTTTTTATAAATGGATTGCTGAAATCCATACTGTTGAATTTCGGCTTTCTGTTGAGTAATGGTAGGTTTATCTTGCAGAGCAACATTAATGTATTTGAAATCATTTTTACCGGTGTTGTAATAAACCTGGGTTTCGGTAAACCATTTTTTTGATGAGTATCTAAATTTTCCTGCAGTAACGTAGTTTCCAAAACTGCCTAAAGATTGCTGTGCAGAAGCTTTAAATCCTTTATTGAAAGTTGATCTATTGCTAAGGCTTACACTTCCTCCTAAAGCACCATTTCCATCAATTAACCCACTTGCTCCATGATGAAGTTCTGCATTATCAAAAAAGAGAGTAGGATAGAGGGAAAAATCTATTTGACCATTCATCGGAGAGTTTAAGCGAACGTCATTCCATAAAACTTTAGTATGAGAAGCCCCTGTACCACGAAATGAAACTGTAGCTAAAGAGCCTGAGCCATAACTTTTTACAAATATAGGTGAATGCTTTTGTAGGATTTCAGATAAATTTCCTGATTCACTAATAATGGATGAATCAAATTTAGTGGTTTTATAGGCTGCTGGAATTCTAGTAGCAATAACTTCAACAGGTTTAATATTTATGGTATCGTTATTTTTTTGAGCATAAACAGTTTGCCATAACAAGATGTTTAATATGACAACTAATGCTCTTACTTTCATAACACTTATTGTTTGATAATCTTTTTAACAGTAAATTTATCTTCAGAAAAAATAGATATAAAGTAAATCCCTGCTTTTAAATTACTTATATCCAATAGATTTTTCAATTGTCCATTACTAATTTCTTTGCCACTAATATTACTTAGACGATAAGAATAATTGGCTTGTTCTTTAAAATTAAAATAAACGGTATTAAAGGCGGGGTTGGGGTAAACCGATAAACTAATAGTCTTATTTTGTTCTTCAACTGCTGTGGGTGTAAAATTAATAACTCCAACAGCATCTAAATCAAAACCACTAGACGCAAATGGAGTAGGCCAAGGATCGTTTATAGCTCTATTCTGAGAATCATAAGTCGCATAAGTTGAAGTAATGTTTCCAACTACATCTACAATTCTAATGTGTGATACTTTGTTAACATTCAAGCCCGGAGTCCCAATCAATTCATTTAAGTCAAAAGGAGTTCCATATTGAGCGCGGTATTTTCCTGCTAAATTATAAAGATCTGTAGCATCCGTACTCCCAAAGCCTCCAGTTTGAACTATTGTATCAGTTAATGAGATTGCATCAAATCGGAAAAAATTAATTCCGTCAGAACTAACTTCAACAAAAGCTAACTCTAAAAAAGTTCCAAATCCGTTTTCGAAAACAGCAAAATCTGCTCCAGTTCCATTATAAATAGTTCCATCAAATGTTAGTGTTGCAGAACCTCCATCTCCTAAACTTACCACACCATTAATGCCAGATTTATCTGTAGCATCAAAGTTAGTTCCAACAGATGTAAGTCCAAGACTCGTATTACTGATATCTTGCCATCCTTTTGTTACTGTACAGTTTGAAGCCCACCCTACAAATACAGTAGAATCCTTATAAAGAGCAGTAGAGCCATTTTGTCCAACAGGAGGAGCATAAGGTCCTTGAGCTAATAGTGAATAGCATAAAATGGTTAACGTAATTAATATAAATCCTTTCATTGTTTGTTTTAATAAAATCCTAGCAAACATCGAAATGTTTGCTAGGATTAAGCATTAACTAAAAAAACTTATTGTTTTATGAATTTTTGAACATTAATTCTGTTATCAGAAATTATTTTCACAAAGTAAATCCCTGAATTTAAATCAGTTAAACTTAGTTGATGAGTTCCTGGTTTTAAGTTATTCTCACTTCTAACAGTTTTTCCTGAAACATCAATTATTTGCAATGTGTTCACATTGTTTTCTAAATCAATAGTGATGTTTCCTTTTGTAGGGTTAGGATAGCTTGATAAGCTAATTTCCTCGCTTAATTCATTAACAGTAATGGTTTGATCGTTAAAATTGTCAATAGCAAAAAACGTTGGAGTATTAATTCCCCAAGGAGCAGTATCAGAAGATCTTAGTGTAAAACTAATACTATCAATAGTCCCTAAAGAGGTTAAATCAACCCATTGCCAATCTTTAACAATATAGTCCAATGTGTTGTTTGCAAAACGATAATCAGCTAAGTAAAAATTAACACTATCGGTAGTTGCTGACCCGCCAGTGTATCCTTTAATTGTTAGTAAATACCAATCTTGATCATTACCAGTTGCACCGCCAAATTGTTTTCCAAAAGCATCCCCATCTCTCATGCTATTTGCAGCATAGGTAGTGTTAGTAATGTAAACTCCAGAGACTGTATTGTTCGCAGCAGCTCCCGTTAAGTAAATTTTTGTATTGTTTTTGGCAATTAAATAATTGTCAGAATTGTACCCAGAACCAGCTCTTGCACTGTAAATGTTTCCAGAACCAGAAGTTGTAGAATCTGTCATGTTAGAATAGGAAAATCCACCTTTCCAATAGCTCCACTGGCTATCCCAAACATTCCCAAATGAAGCGTCTCCATCAGAAAAAGTTGAAAAATAGTCGTAAGTGTTTGGTGTTCCAGAAAAATCACTGCCATTCCAGACTGAATCAGCAGTAGTAAATCCTAAATCTTCAAAATCAATTAAATTAGCTGTAGATGATGTAATGTCATCAATACAAAAGTATGCTGGAGTGTTCATTCCAAAACCTCCAACATCTGAAGATGTTAAAGAGAATGTTAGGTTAACTACATTTCCTAAAGAAGTTAAGTCAACGTATTGCCAGTCTTTAACAATATAGTCTTGGGTATTGTTTGTAAAACGATAATCAGCTAAATAAAAATTAATACTATCTGTAGTTTCAATACCTAAACTATCAGTACCTTTTATCGTTAATAAAAACCAGTCTTGATCATTTCCTGTCGCTCCACCAAATTGTTTTGCAAAACCATCTCCATCCCTCATGCTATTAGCTGCATAAGTCCCATTTGTAATAAATATTCCGTTTACAATGCTATCAGAAGCATTATTTTGTAACGTTATTTTTGTGTTGTTTTTTGCTACTAAATAGGTTAGTGATCCATTGTTCCCAGATCCTGCTCTTGAGCTGTTAATGTTTCCAGCACCTGAAGTTACAGAATCTGTAAATGTTGATTGAGTAAATCCAGCATACCAATAACCTGGCCCACCATAAGTTGTATCCCAAGCATTATTAAAAACAGCATCACCACTCATAAAATTAGTAGTGAAATTAATTGGGGTATAAGATCCAGATAAATCGGATCCGTCCCAAGCAGATTCAACTCCTAGGGTTAAAGATTCAAAATCTGAAACAGATTGTGCATTAGTGTTTTGAGAGGCTAACACTAAACCTAGGCAAGCTAAACTTGCCGTTTTGTAAATTTTTCTCATCTCTTCAATTTTAATGAGGTTAAACAATAAATTAATTCTGAAACAAGTTGATATTGTTTCTAAAAAAGAAATAAAGTGAAGATTTTCAATATAGAATATACTTCGCCTTTAATCCCGAAAGCTTGTTAGATAAAATCTAACTATTAAAGGCAGGTATTCTGACTTACTCCTTATTTTTACGCCTTCCCGATGATTAGTCAGTGGCTTTTTGTAAAAACATATAGAGCTTACAGCTGCGGGTACAGTTTAGGATTCTCACCTAATTCCCTATTAATTCCGAAAAATCGGAAACCAATAATAATGATGCAAATGTATAAAATATTTAGATAGGAAAAACTTTTGTTGATTTTACTATAGAAGTGTTAAATTCATCTTGATTGAGATTCAATTCAATCTCGTTTGAATTGAAATAAGTAATTAAATTTTCTGTAGCCATATTTCCTGTTAGGTCATCTGTTGCCATCGGACAACCTCCAAAACCTTTTATGGCTCCGTCAAATCGGTTACAACCGTTTTTATAGGCAGCATTTACTTTTTCTTTCCAAGTAGTTGGAGTGGTGTGTATATGGGCTCCAATTTCTATGTTGTTAAATTCAGGAATGATATTACCAAACAAATAACTAATGTTTTTTGGATTAGAAGCTCCAATTGTATCTGATAATGCAATTATTTTAACCCCTAAATTTGATAGTTTCTTGGCCCATTCAATCACAATTTTGGCGTTCCATTCATCACCATAAGGGTTGCCAAAAGCCATAGAAATATAAACTACCAACTCTTTATTGTGTTTAATACATAGGTTTTGAATGTCTGCAACTCGCACTAACGATTCAGCTATAGATGAATTGGTATTACGTTGCTGAAAGGTTTCTGAAATAGAAAAAGGGAACCCCAAATAGTTGATTTCTTCAAATTTGCAAGCGTCAGTTGCTCCTCGTTGATTTGCAACAATAGCCAATAATTTACTTTTAGTAGCAGATAAATCTAATTGGTTTAATACTTCAGCAGTATCTTTTAGTTGAGGAATTGCCTTTGGAGAAACAAAACTCCCAAAATCAATTGTATCAAAGCCTACTTTTAGTAATTGATTAATGTAGGCTGCTTTTTTTTTTGTAGGAATAAAATCGTGTAAGCCTTGCATCGCATCCCTAGGACATTCGATTATCTTAACCATAGTGCTCAACAATTTTCTTATTAATATCCTTAATTAGACCAGGGCCTTCATAAATAAATCCAGTATATATTTGAACCAAATCAGCACCAGCATCTAGTTTTTCAATAGCATCTTCAGCAGTATGAATTCCGCCAACACCAATTATGGGAAATGCTTTATTTGATTTTTCTGATAAATATCTAATTACTTCTGTAGAGCGTTTTGTAACAGGTTTCCCGCTTAAACCTCCATTTGCTATTGCTGTAATTGTTTTGCTATCAGTTGTTAGGTTTTCTCTTGATATAGTTGTGTTGGCAGCAATTACACCATCTATTTTTGTTTGAGCAATAATATCGATAATCTCATCTAATTGAGAATTATTTAAATCTGGCGCAATCTTTAATAAGATTGGTTTAGGTTTATCTTTGGTAGAGTTAATGTGTTTTAAATTTCCTAAAAGGTTAAGTAAAAAAGGGGTGTCTTGTAGTTTTGTTAAGTCTTTTACATTTGGGCAGCTCACATTTACCACAAAGTAATCTACATAATCGTGAAGCGTATTAAAATTAAAAATATAATCTGCTAAAGCATCATCATTACTTGTTGCTGTATTTTTGCCAATATTTCCACCAATAATAATATTTGTTTTTCTATCCTTTAAACGATTAATTGCATCTTCAGCACCAAGATTGTTAAAGCCCATTCTGTTTATTAACCCTTCATCTTCTGTAATTCTAAATAAACGAGGTTTTGGATTTCCAATCTGTGCTTTTGGGGTTAATGTTCCTATTTCTATAAAGCCAAAGCCTAAGTGCGCTAATTCGTTATACCAACGAGCGTCCTTATCAAAACCAGCGGCTAAACCAACTGGATTTTTAAACGTTAACCCGAATAATTTACGTTCTAATTTGGGGTGTTTATAGTCGTATAAACTCCTAATTATAACAGGAACACCAGGGATACTAGAAAAAAATGTTAACACTCCTGTAGCAAAGTAATGTGCTTTCTCAGGTTGCATTGAGAACAATAGAGGCCTTATTAGGTATTTATACATTGATGCAAAAGTAAGCATACTTTATTTTTTAAGATAAATATTGATATTATAATTTTATTTACGATGGATTAACTATTTTTATCGACCAATG